>NZ_JBMHFD010000004.1:0-106368 GCF_049166695.1 Apilactobacillus intestinapis | reverse complement strand
TTATTACTTTTTTTCAGACCATCTAGACCATATTTTTTGTAACTCTTAACCCAACATAAAACAGTATTTCTACTTTTAATCCCAAATTTTCTAGCTACCATTTGAGATCCCATACCGTTTAGGTATGCGTTAATTACATTTAATTTATCTTCTACTTTATATTTAGACACAAAAACACCCCAAAGTTTTGTACAAACTTTGGGGTGCAGTGCAAGGGTGTCTTTTTTATTATTCATCAATTTCGAAAGGTGGTAATTCGTCTATCAAATCAAGAGTCTTCATGCTTACTGTTATCACAGAAAGTAATAAATTCAAGATGTACTTAGGATCATAACTAAATTCATTAGGATCATCTGTAATACCTGATTTTTTATCAGTTTTAATTCTGTATTGATCAATAATCCATTCAATTGCTGGTCTACCGTTAACTACATATTCGTATGCTCTTTCAGGAATATTAGTTATTTTAATATCATTATTATAGACAATTGTATCCAAAGTTCCTCGCTTAGGGTGCTTCATCTTTTCAACTAAATAACTAGGATTATCATTTAAAAATTCAATCTTGATTTCGTCAATTTTATCTTGATTTTCGTAGTTAAGATGTAATTCAGTTAGTTCTTTTCCAATCTCAACATACTTTTCTTTATGTTTTAAGATTGGAATACGAGGAAATGCTTTATTCAAATCACTAGCATATTTATCTAAATATGTTTTGCTATTTAATACCGCATACACGTAATACACAACATCTTCAGACGTAAGTCCTATTTTATTCTTGAATGAATCAGAAATATTATCAATTAATCCGAAAGAATCTTCTCCTTTATACATTGGGAATCCTTTACCATTACCGTTAAATTGGAAGCTGGGAAGAATATTAGTGATTATTGCTGAAAATGGTCTATGCATACCCTGACCTTGAATATATATATTCATTCCTGTTTTATCAACAATATCATAATAACGACTTGGCATTTCCATTAACTGTCTGTCATAAATTATCCACTTCTTAGTGAATGGTCTATGCATAAACAGTTGTACTCTATCAGATTCAAATTCTACTCCTTGATTCTTTGCAAATCTTTGGGTTAATCCTCTTGTCCAAGATATAAAATCCTCGTTTTTATTTACTTTTTTAATACGATCATTGGAATCATTAACTTTTGAGAGCCTTTGCATTTCATAATTATAGTTTTCAACTAATCTTTTTGCATTTTCTATAGACTTTTTCCTTGAAAATCCAGTCACCCATGCATCTCTTGCAGAATTAACTCCAGTTAATTGATCAGAATAAACAGAATCATTAACATTATTTTTATCAAACATTGGTATATATGATTCATACTTTTCATCTCTCTGATTAATCCAATCATTATTTTTATCAGGATTAATATTTTTCCAATCAATTAGACTAATTGAATCATTATCTCGTAATATTTTTAATTTATTTTCACGACTCAAATAATCGCCTATATCATGATAATGAATCTCATGATTATTACTACCATCTTTAACTAAAATAGAGATTGCGATAGGGGTTCTACTTCCCGAACCAAACACATTTCCACTCTCTTTTCTTCTTACTTCACCTTGTGTTCTAGCATCACCTCTAAGATTAAAAATAAACAATTGATTAAATTCGTCATACAATGATTTCCTTAATCCGTCAGTACTTTGACTGTCTATAAATGAGCCATTACTTACAAATCCAATGATACCATTTGTTTTTATTCTATCTGATGACCATCGTAATGCTTTGATATATGAGTCATATAAAGATTTTTTTAGGTTTGCTTTAGAGTTCTTAGCATAAGTATTTTCTATTTTTTTATTTAAGTTAGGATAATCTGTATTTTCGTTAGAATCATTTACACTACTTTGACCAACAGAATAAGGTGGATTACCCACAATTACAGTAATAGGAGTCTCTTGTTCCTTCTTTAGTCTTTCATCATTTTCACCAAATATCTTATCATCTAAAGTATCTTTATTTTCTGTACTTGCAAATGTATCAGTTAAAACTATTCCTTCGAACTGCTTATAATTTTCTTTTTCATTACCATATTCATTATTGATTTCTTCAAATGTTGATTCAATATTGATTGCAGCAATATAATAACTTAATAAAACAATTTCATTTGCATGCATATCATGCATGTACTTTGATAAGATATCATCAAATGTTATTTCACCTCTATCAAGTTGTTCTTTAAAATGATAAAGCAATCTTGTCATGAATGTCCCAGTACCTGTGAAAGGATCTAAAATGTGAACATTTTTATCGATTAAAGATTTATCGAAATATTTTCTTAGTGAATCGTCAACTGAATTAACAATAAAATCAACTACTTCTACCGGTGTAAACACAATACCTAATTGTTCAGTAGTTTTCTTAAAACCAGTTCTAAAAAATTTATCGTATAAGGTTAAGATAAGTTTTTGTTTTCCAGCTGCATTATCAATTCCAGTTGCTCTTAACTTAATAGAATCATAGAATGGTTTTAATTCCACCTGCTCTTTATCAAATCCAAATAAACTGAAGGCCCCAACAACGTCATTCATGGCCTTTGATACAGCATTATTTCTTACAAATGAGTACTCACCGAATAGTGCTTCAAAAATCGGTTCAGTAATCAAATGTTGAGCAAGCATTTCAACTGCCTGTTCCTTTCCAATGCTGTTATTAATGTTGTAATGCAAACTGTTTAAGAAATTATCAAACGCCATTTTGGCACCATCGTTTGATTCAATAATGTCACTAATTCTGGTTATATGTCTCTTAGCGATATTTGCAACGTCCTTAGACCAATCTTCAAGATATCTTCTGTCACCAACTTTTTGTACTACCTTACCGTAGAATGCATTACGCATCTCTTGCCAATCAAGTGGTAATTCAAGTTGTTCAGTAACGTTTTCTTGTTCAGCCTTTAATCCGTCTTCTTCAGTAACATTTGAATCAGGACTACTATTAACCCCAATAAGTTCAAGGTTATCTGGTTTCTTCTTGTTTAAATCAATCTTATTTACTTCCGCATCAAAACGATCATCTGTTGAACGCAATGCATTTAATACTTGCCATATTTCTTTATACTTACTGTCGTTATCCAATGCAGAGCTTGGATCTACACCCTCTGATACAACAATTGGTAGAATAATGTATCCATATTCCTTATTTTGTGCTTTTCTCATGATTCGTCCAACAGCTTGAACAATATCAACTTGTGACTTCTTAGGGCTAAAGAAAATAATAGCATCAAGATTTGGAACATCAATACCTTCCGTTAAGAATCGAACATTAGAAAGAATTCTAGCTCGATTCTCTTCAATATGTTCGTCACCAAGCCAATCAATTTGTTCAGTCTTTTGAAGTGCATTAAGTCCACCATCTACGTGGTGCACATCAACCATAAAACTTTCGCTAGATTGTGTATCTAGGTATTCATTAACAACAGAAGAGAATTCTTTAGAAATCGCCTTTGAATGCTTAATAGTATCTGAGAATGCAATCGCTCGCTTCATTGGGGCACCAGTAACTTCACCTGTAATACCATTACGTTTTACCATAGCATTCCAAACACCAATAATTTTACCGATATCATCAACTTTTAGTTGATTATCAGCAGCCATTATTTGTTGCATATCTTTATTTATATAAGACTCACTTACAGCCAAAACAGAAACTTTATAATCTGTTAAATATCCTTGAGCAACCGCATCACCAAAGCCTAAACGAAAGATTTCGTGTCCATATTTTGCAGGATCATCCATTGAAGAAACAACGATACTATTTTCTTCGGCTTTTTTCTTAGCATTTTGATCATAAATCTTTGGAGTAGCAGTTTGGTAAAGTCTAAGTTTACCTTTAACATTTGAATTAGAATGAACTTCAGTAAACATACTATCTTCATTTAATTTATTCGCACCAGTTGTTCTATGCGCTTCATCAGCAATAATTAAATCAAATTCTGGGTAACCCATTTCTTGAGCTTGCTTAATAACATCAATAGATTGGTAAGTTGAGAATACTACCGTCATTTCACGTCCAGTGTCTAACTCTTTTACATACTCGTAGTTTTTAATTAATTCATTAACATCCGTTGTTGCCGGGAAGCCAATATCTTTAGAACTTAAATCATCGTCACTTTCTTTACCCTTTTTTGTTGCTTTACGGTCAGAGACAACAGAAAAAGAGGTCATATGAATATCTTCACTGACGTCATCGTTCCAATTAAATAATGTTTGTGATAACAATTGAATGCTTGGTACTAAGTATAAAACATTAAACTTACTCTTTACTTGGTCCTTCATAAGGGCTTCAGTAATTTTTAAACTAGTAAAAGTCTTTCCGGTTCCTGGAGCCATGATTAATTTTCCGCGGTCATGGTACTCTTCATTGCTCTTAAAATATTCAATCGCATTTTTTATTGCTTCTTCTTGGTATCCTCTAAGCTTTTTTGGCTTTTTAATTGATAAGTCATTATCTTCAGAAAATGAGAATTTACCCCAATCAACACTTGAGTTCTTCAATTGTGTTAAACCAATAATTGAAAATGGTTTTGAAGTGTTCTTTAATGTTGATTCAGCATTTTTATTCCATTCATCAGTAGTTGAAACAATAATTCCAGCTGAATAACAATCTTTACCTGTCTCAGCAACAAAAGAATTAATTGCATCTTTACCGACCTTACCTTTATAAAATTTAGCTTGAACAGCAGTTAATTGGCCATTAAAATCTTTAGCCACAATATCAACACCAGTATCAATACGTGAGATTCCAAGGTTTGTTGGAACGTCACTTAGCATCCAGACATCTGAATACTTCTTTTTATAAATAGGTTCATTTTTTAAATACGCAACTACCATCTTTTCAAAAGCAGTTCCACGATCTCTATCATTTGTTAAATGTTCATTTATTTCATTAATTAATTCATTAAATGTTTTTGAACTCAAAATCGTCATCCCCTCAAAAGATGTAACTTATTTACATCTATATGTATATAAGCATTTTACCATTTAAATCGGTACTGTTTCCAATTAGATTATAATTAGCTATGTTCTAAATTTATGTTTTCAAAAAAGAACACCATATAAGGTGTTCTTTTTTGAACATTTAAACTACTGTTTAGTTAAATAACGAATAGTTTTAACTATTATTAATCCATAATCAATTAAAAACTTTTTTTGCTCATCTGAGTAAGTTTTCCTTTCATTTATTGATTCATTGGATCCATGTCTAAAGCAGTTAAGTTTTTTTCTATACCTTTTTATATCATCATCAGAAATATAATCAAAGCAAATTTTTGAATAATCGAGTTTAATAAATTTTCCGTCCACTTTTAACATGTTCTCTATTAAATTTGATATCGATGCAAGTTTTTCATTTGTACTCATATCGTTAAAAAAAGCCTGCCTATTGGATATTGCAACAAAAAGTTTCTCTATAGAATCATCTAACTCTAACGATAAATTTTTTTGTTGAAATGTTAAATCATTTATTAATGCTCTTCTATCTCTAAATGGAACGGTTCCATTAAATCCGCCACCATTTGATAGGATTTTACTTCTAATTTCATTGTATGTAAATTTAATTGGATCAGAATATGGACGTGCTAATATACGTGGAAATTCTTTTATTTCATATCCTCTTTTGTATAAATAATAAGTTATTAAATAAAACCAACAAACATCATCAGAATTGTTAAATTTCATTTCTGGCTGGCACAATTCCTTAAACTTAGCTATTGCTGATTCATCATCAAAAATTTCAAAATCATAATCATCTAGTTCAATATATCCAAATGTTCCTTTAGGCTTAATATTAATGTTCTTAATGAAATCATAGAAAAAATAATGAAATTCATTTTCTTTAACATGTTTCATATAAAATTTTCTCAAATCCATAAGTATACTCCAGTTCCCTAATTTATAACTAATATTATACTTCAATAAATTTATAAAAAACATGTTAAAAATGTGCTTGTAACCAAAAAAAGACCCCCTCTTCAGGGTGTCTTTTTTCTATCTATTTCTTTTCAAATACGGTCACTGATTCAACGTGAACAGTTTGTGGGAATTGGTCAACCGGTTGAACTGGTTGAGTAATTTCATAACCGTATTCAGCTAGACGACGAGCATCACGTACTAATGTTGATGGGTTACATGATACATAAACAATCTTCTTAGGTGCTACTTGAGCAGCACTGTCGATGAATGATGATGCAAGTCCCTTACGTGGAGGATCAACCATGATAACATCTGGTTTCAATCCTTGTGCTTGCCATTTTTCCATTTGGTCTTCAGCACTACCTGTTACGAAAGTAGTGTTGTTGATGTGGTTCTTTTGCGCGTTAATCTTAGCATCTTCGATGGCTTCCTTAACGATTTCCACACCGTAAACCTTCTTAGCGTGTTCAGCAACGGCTAGTGAGATAGTACCGATACCACAGTATGCGTCGATTACAGTTTGAGTACCATCTAGTTGTGCCTTTTCGATTGCTAGAGAGTAAAGCTTTTCAGTTTGTTCTGGGTTAACTTGGTAGAATGAGTTCAATGAAATAGCGAACTTCAAGCCAAGTAACTTATCTTCGATGTACTTCTTACCATCAAGGCAAACAGTACTCTTACCTAATAATCCGTTACCATCTGACAAGTTGATGTTTTGCATAATACTTGTTACTTCTGTTAAGGCTTCCTTGATTTCACGAACAATGATATCAACCATAGGAATCTTCTTGGTACGAGTAATCAAACCAATCATCATTTCGTTAGTGTAGTGACCTCTTCTAACCATGATGTTTCTAATCACACCACTGTGCTTAGTTTCATTGTATGGTTCGATGTGGTACTTACGTAGGATGTCTCTAACTACTACGATAGCCTTGTCGATTTCAGGATCTTGGATGTAGAAATCTTCAATGGTTACTAGGTCATGTGAATGCTTACGGAAGAAACCAGTTTGTAGTTTTCCATTAATTGAGCGAACTGGAATTTGGGCCTTATTTCTGTAATGAGTTGGGTTATCCATCCCAATAGTTGGCAATACTTCAACATCCATCTTGGACTTATCGAAAAGTTCTTGGATTTGGTGTTGTTTGAATTCCAATTGTGCATCGTATTTTAGATGTTGTAATGGAGCGATTCCTGTACGAGTGTAGTTTCTGTCGATGTTTTCTACACGATCTGGTGATTTAGTTAGTAACTTTTCTAACTTTGCGAAACCAAAGTTTTGGTTAACTTTGATTACCTTAATCAAAGCTTTTTCGCCTGGAACAGTGTCTTCAATAAACAAAGGATAATCCTCAATCTTGGCTACTCCCAAGCCTTGGTAAGTCAAGTCGACAATATCGACTTCATATTCTTCGTTCTTTGTAACTGGTGCTTTAAATTTCATATTTACCCCTTTTTCTAAACAAAAAAGTTTTGTTGTAATCTTCTAAAATAATCATACAACAAAACTTTTCGTTTTTAAATTCTACTATGATAATTTATCAACTTTATCGACGAATTCTCTTTCGGCCTTTTCAGCATCAAAACTGATAGACTTCTTTGGCATTTCATCGACATTAGCAAACATTTCGATGTGTTGCTTTAAGTCAATAAACGTCATTGGTGCGTCGCCACCATATTCACCATCCAAATTAATTTGCATCTTGTCTTCGACAGGATTAGCGACTAACTTGCTGGTCTTCTTGTAAATGATTCGAGGGTCATTGATATGGCGACCACCACTTAAGACTTTAGCAAGTAGTTGAACAATTTCAACGATGTTACTGGTCTTAACAATAATCATTGTAAACTTACCATCATCTAACTTGGCGTCAGGAACGATTTGTTCCAAGCCACCGATTGAGTTAGTCATAGCAAGTAAAAACATTGAAGCTTTACCTTTGAATTCTCCACCATCATATTCAAGATCCATTTCAATTGGCTTAATTCTTGGAAGCAATTCAGCTCCACGAACTAGATAAGCCAAGTAACCAAAAATGGTCTTTAAATCTGAAGGAACATCGTAGGTTAATTCGGTTAACAAACCTCCACCAGCGATATTCATGAAGTATTTTTCTCCAGCTTTACCAATGTCCATGTTGAAAGTTTGACCTTTCAAAACAACTTTGGCCGCCTCAATTGGATTTTCTCTTGGAATATGCAATGCACGGGCAAAGTCATTGGTAGTCCCAGCTGGAATAATTGCTAGCTTAGGACGTTTTTCTAGTGGTGCAATCCCATTAACTACTTCGTTAATAGTTCCATCCCCACCAGCAGCTACGATCAAGTCAAAACCATCTAATGATGCTCTCTTGGCTTCATCGCGTGCTGAGTTAGGTTTAGGAGTGGTTGCGTATGCACTAGTTTCATAACCAGCTTCTTCGAAAACAGCGAGAATATCAATCAGGTTGCGTTTCAAAGCCTCACGGCCAGATGTTGGATTGTATATTACACGTGCCCTTTTTTGCATTTCCAAATTCTCCTAAACTTTATTTATTAATGGATGCCATTAATAACTTGTTAACAACTTGTGGGTTAGCTTTACCACGAGTTTGTTTCATAATTTGACCAACTAAGAAACCAATAGCACGGTCTTTACCATTATGGAAGTCTTCCACAGATTGTGGGTTGTTTAATAGCACTTCATCAATAATTGGTTGTAATTGTGCTGGGTCTGATAATTGAACCATTCCGTTGTCTTCAACGAACTTCTTAGGTTCTTTACCTTCAGTAATACCCTTGAAGACTTTCTTAGCCATCTTAGATGAAATAGTGCCGTCTTCAATTAGCTTAATCATTGTAGCTAAGTTTTCTGGTGTAATTTCAGTTTCAGATAGGTCTTTTTGTTCATCATTCAAGTAAGCGTTAACGTTAACTTGTAGGTAGTTAGATGCCATCTTAGGATCTGCACCTAATTTAATCATGGCGTCGAAGAAGTCAGCCATTTCCTTAGTTTGAGTAAGAACCATTGCATCGTAGTCCTTCAAACCAAAGTCGTTAACGTAACGTTGACGACGACTAGCTGGCATTTCAGGCATTGAATCGTTAATTTCGTTGATCCATGCATCTGTTATGTCTAGTGCTGGTAGGTCAGGTTCTGGGAAGTATCTGTAATCATCCGCACCTTCCTTAACACGCATTAGGACAGTCTTACCAGTTGTTTCATCGAAACGTCTAGTTTCTTGTTGAATTTCGCCACCAGCCATGATTACACGTTGTTGACGTTTTTCTTCGTATGCAAGACCTTTTCTTACGTAGTTAAATGAGTTCAAGTTCTTTAATTCGACCTTAGTACCGAATTCTTTTTGACCGTATGGGCGGATTGAAACGTTAACGTCCACACGCATTGAACCTTCTTCCATCTTAACGTCAGAAATTCCTGTAAATAGGATTCTTTCACGTAAAGCTTCTAGGTAAGCATATGCTTCATCAGGTGAAGCGATATCTGGTTTTGAAACAATTTCGATAAGTGGAGTCCCTTGACGGTTCAAGTCAACGTAAGAGAACTTGTTTCCGTGGGTATTCTTACCGGCATCTTCTTCAATGTGCATTTCTTCGATACCGATTTTCTTCTTCTTACCGTCTACTTCGATTTCAATCCAACCATCATGCGCATCAGGAGTATCCTTTTGTGTGATTTGGTAAGCCTTTGGATTATCTGGGTAGAAGTAGTTCTTACGATCAAAGTGAGGGTGTTTTTCAACTTCAGCGTGTAGAGCTAAAGCAGCCATAATACCTGATTTAACAACACCTTTGTTGGTTGATGGTAATACCCCAGGGTATCCCCAATCAATTACGTTGGTGTTTAAGTTAGGGTCAACCCCGTATTGTACGGGAGATGGACTGAAAATCTTAGAGTTAGTCTTTAATTCAACGTGGACTTCTAGTCCAATTGTAGTTTCAAAGTTCATTATTGTGCTCCCCCCATCTTTGGATCTTGCTTATGGAAATCAGTGTTTTGTTCGAAAGCGTAAGCAGCTTGGTATAGAGTTGATTCATCAAATGGCTTACCGATTAATTGCATACCAATTGGTAATCCATCTGAGAAACCTGCAGGAACTGACATTCCTGGAAGACCTGCCATGTTAACAGGAATGGTTAGAATATCATTCATGTACATAGTGATTGGGTCTTTTTCATCCTTCAAGCTGTAAGCTGGAGTAGGAGCTGTTGGAGTTAAGATCACATCGTAATCTTGGAAAACCTTCTTGAAGTCGTCAATGATTAAAGTACGTACTTCAGCGGCCTTCTTGAAGTAAGCATCAAAGAAACCAGCTGATAGTGAGTAAGTACCAACCATGATACGACGCTTAACTTCGTCACCAAAACCTTGTGAACGACTCTTAACGTATAGTTCTTCTAGGTTCTTAGCATCTTGCGCTCTGTAACCGTAACGAATTCCATCGAAACGTTGTAAGTTTGATGATGCTTCTGAAGGAGCAATGATGTAGTAAGCTGCTACACCGTACTTACTGTTTGGAAGAGATACTTCTTCAACAGTTGCACCTAATTCACGGTACTTGTCAGCAGCGGCTAAAATAGCGTCTTGAACATCCTTGTCGACACCTTCACCTAAGTATTCCTTAGGTAAAGCAATCTTCATACCCTTAACACCTTTATCAATGTTTGCAGTAAAGTCAGGAACTTCCTTGTTTGAACTTGTCATATCATGTTCATCTTTACCGGCAATGGCATTTAGAACTACGGCGTTGTCCTTAACAGTTCTAGTCAATGGACCAATTTGGTCTAAACTTGATGCGAATGCAATTAATCCCCATCTAGATACACGACCGTATGTTGGTTTCATACCAACGATACCGTTAAATGATGCTGGTTGTCTGATTGAACCACCGGTATCTGAACCTAGTGATACTAAGACATCCCCTGCAGCAACTGCAGCAGCGGCACCACCTGATGATCCACCAGGTACCTTGTCTAAGTTCCATGGGTTCTTAGTCTTACCATGGAATGAAGTTTCAGTTGAACCACCCATGGCGAATTCATCCATGTTGGTCTTACCAATGTTGATAGTACCTGCTTCTTTCATCTTAGAAACGGCTGTACCATCAATGATTGGTTTGAAGTTTGATAGCATCTTTGAACCTGCAGATGTTAATACACCCTTGGTTAACATGTTATCTTTCATAGCAACTGGAATACCTGATAATACGTTATCTGGGTCAATTCCGGCCTTATCAATTTCTTGGGCTTGCTTAATTGCATTTTCTTCATCGAAAACGACGAAAGCGTTAATATCTTCATCGTTCTTCTTAGCATTTTCAATTGTTTGTCTTGTTAATTCTTCGGCGGTAATATCACCATTAACTAGGCTTTCGTGAATGCTAAAAATATCTTTTCCTAAATAGTCCATCTTCACTAGTCCCCGCTTTCATCAATGATTGTAGGTGTTCTAATTAATCCGTCGGAAACATCTGGTGCGTTATCTAGTAATGCATCCCTTTGTCCCCAATTATCAGCAACATCTTCTCTCATAACGTTAATTTGATCTGTAACACTAAATGTTGGTTCGACATTGCTAGTATCTACATCATTTAAGGAATCAAAAATTCCCATGATACTACCTAATTGGTCAGTAAAGTATGGTAGTTGTTCATCGGTTAATTCTAGCTTAGCCAATGATGCAACGTGACTTACTGTCTCTTTACTAATTTTTTCAGACATCGTTGTTCCCTCTTTCTTATATATATTGATAATACTGCTATCAGTATTTTAACACATTCACATTAGTAACTGGTAAAAACGTGAGTATAGAAATTCTTTGATCCAGTTTTTCTTGATAAGAAGCTTTGAATTCCTTCTGAAGAACTAACTTGGATATCAATTGGAATGTTGTTTGGTAAGTACTTCTTAGCTGTAGAAGCGACGTATTGAGTGAAACTAATGATTTCACTTTGACCATAGAATTGAGTGGTGATGTTAACGTGTAGACCACGTAAGCTTCCATCAACGTAATGGGCTTGAGCAGTAACACCACTTAGGTTAGGGAAGAACTTTTGTACTTGGTTCTTGAAGTTTTCAAAAGCATCTTCGTCATTACTGTTAACTTCACTAGTTGAACTATCTGGTAGGACATAGTTCTTAATATCTAGTGATTTCCAGTTATCAACACTGGTTGATCCGGCCTTATTAACTGAGTATGAGTAGAAGTTACCACCGACTAAACTATCGTTAGATGCTTGTTTGTATAAAGCAATCACGATTGGAATGTTCTTTAGATCTTTTTGTTTTCTTAAGCGTTGTAGTACTTTATCGGCAATTTCCTTACCTTGTTTTTCAATATCACTATCGCTTAATTTCTTTTGGTAAACGGCACCATAAGCTTCCTTACGGTAGTAGTAAACGGAGTTAATTCCAAGACCAACGGTCATTCCCTTAATCTTTAGAGAGCCATGACTTTGTTCCATGAAATCTTGTTCGTCCATTTGTTGTAAGTAAAGTGGTTCCTTGGTATCACTACCTGCTGGGTTTAAACCTTCAGGGTTGTTCTTACTCTTACGACCCAACCAATCTTCGGCAGTACTAGTGTCGATGTATTGGCCTTCTTGTAGGATGTATGTATCTGTTGGGAATTGATCCTTTGAGATACTTAGTAAACCATTTTCAAACCCTTTTAGGTTTAATTGGTTATCATTTTGTTGAACAGAAACCCCTCTGGATTTACTTGTTAAGTAGTGACCATTCTTAATTACACCTTGATAATAATTGCTATTAGTTTGGGAAATAACTTGAGTACCAGATGAACTGCTACTGTTATCGTTGCTTCCACAAGCTGCTAACACTAATGCACTTAGTAGTGCTACAAATAAAACGTTTAATTTTTTCAACTTGCTTTCCTCCACAAATTACTTAGTTTCATTAACTACAGCAATAAAATCTTGTTCGGTCCATACATCTACGCCGAGGCTTTGGGCCTTTGTTAACTTACTTCCGGCATCTTCACCGGCGATTAAAACATCGGTCTTCTTAGAAACGCTTCCGGTAACCTTTGCACCATGGTTTTCCAACCATTCGCTGGCCTTTGGACGTGTCCATTCTGAAAGCTTTCCAGTTAAGACCATTGTCTTTCCGGCAACTGGTGAATCAGAAGTATCAATATCCTCTTGGGTAGCTCCTAGATATTGCATGTTCACGCCAACTGTTTTGAATTCATCAATTAGTTTTTGTGCTTCCGGATTCTCGAAGTAAGTCACAATGCTATCAGCGATTGTTTGACCCATTCCGTTAATCTCAGCAATGTCTTCAGCACTGGCTGCCATTAGTTTATCCATGTCACCGAAGTGTTCAGAGATTATTCTAGCGGCCTTAGCACCAACATGTCTGATTCCTAGACCAAATAGTAATCTTTCAACTGAATTACTACGGCTATTATCAATTGCAGATAATAAGTTTGTTGCTGACTTGCTACCAAACTTATCTAGGGTTTCAAGTTCTTCTTGAGTTAGCTTGTACAAACTAGCCGCATCATCTAACATGTGACGATCGAATAGTTGTTGAACAATTCTTGGCCCCAATCCATCAATGTTCATCGCATTTCTGGAAGCAAAGTGATTAATTTGTTCACTCAATTGAGCTGGACACTTTGGATTAATACATCTCAAAGCAACTTCATCATCCAAGTGAACTAGCTTGTCACCACATGATGGACAAGTGGTTGGAATGACATACTCTTCACTGTCAGCTGGACGTTTACTTGGAATATATTCAGAAATTTCTGGAATGATATCGCCGGCCTTGTGCAACTTAACAGTGTCACCAATGCGGACACCCTTTTCTTCTAAGTAATCGGGGTTGTGCAATGATGCCTTGGAAACCTTAGTCCCTGCTAGTTGAACTTCGTTCATGATGGCAGTTGGTGTAACCACACCGGTTCTACCAACGGTCCATTCGATATCTAATAGCTTAGTTTCAACTTCTTCTGGTGGGAACTTGTAAGCAATTGCCCACTTTGGCACTTTCACAGTAGTTCCGATTTGTTCTTGTAAGGATAAATCATTTTCCTTAATAACAATTCCATCGATACCATAGCTTAGTTCATCACGACGTTGTGTGTAATATTCGATGTAGTCATGGACATCATCCATATTTTTAATCACACGGTATGTGGGATTAATGGTGAAACCTAAATCCTTTAGTTCTTCCAACAATCCAGCTTGGGTATTAGTTTCTAGATCATCATAGTTAGCAACGTTGTACATAAAGGTACTTAGTTTACGATGAGCGGTAACCTTTGAGTCTAATTGTCTTAGACTTCCGGCTGCCGCATTACGTGGATTAGCAAAAACTGATTCACCATCTTTTTCACGTTGTTCATTTAATTTCACAAAAGATGACTTAGGCATGTAGCATTCGCCACGCACCTCGATGTCGATTGGACGAGTTAACTTTTGTGGAATTGATTCAATCGTCTTTAGGTTGTTGGTGATGTCTTCACCAATTGTTCCGTTTCCACGAGTTGAACCTTGAACTAAAATCCCGTTTTCATAGCGAAGTGAAATTGCTAAACCATCAATCTTTAATTCACAGTTGTACTCGTTGATTTCTGGATAGTTCTTATCCAATCGGTCGATGAAGTCCTTTAGTTCTTCTTCAGAGAAGACATCCCCTAAAGAAAGCATTGGAATTTCATGATTGACCTTATTGAAACCGGGTAAGGTTTGGCCCCCAACGTTTTGGGTTGGTGAATCACTAGCGATTAAATCTGGATGACTAGCTTCGATTTCTTGAAGTCGACGGTAGCTCATATCATAAACATGATCCTCTACACTTGGACTATCTTCTTGATAGTATTGACGACTCCATGTCTTTAGTTGGTCTTTTAATTTATTGTATTCAGTTTGAATATCGTTAATTTGATCAGTCAATTAGCTCACCTCTATTGAACTTTTTGAATTGGTGCGAATGCAGCTAATAGTCTCTTTAATCCCTTGTCTGGGAAGGCAATATCTAGTTCCATATCTTCGCCAGTACCGTTAACTTTAACAACAGTACCTGTTCCCCAGGCCTTATGTTCAACCTTGTCACCAACGGTCCATGCCTTCTTGTCAGCACCAGTCCCTTCAGGTTTTTGAACCTTCTTAGCTGGTTGCTTGTAAGCACGTTGTTGTGCAAAGCGCGCATTACGTTGGCTTCTGTTTGAATCAAATGGTGTCTTTACTGTACTGCTTTGTGCAAAGTTATTTTCTGATTCAATCAATTCTGGTGAAATTTCATTTACAAAACGAGATTCAGGATTAGTTTGACGACGACCATATAACATTCTTGAGAACGCGTTAGTTAAGAATAGTTTTTCTTGCGCACGGGTAATTCCCACGTATGCTAAACGACGTTCTTCTTCTAGTTCCTTTTCGTTTTCCATTGAACGACCTAGTGGGAAGATTCCTTCTTCCATTCCCATTAAGAATACGACTGGGAATTCTAGCCCCTTGGCAGCATGAAGTGTCATTAGGGTAACTTGTGGAGAGTTTTCTTCGACATCGTCTTGTGCGGAAACTAAGGCTAGATCTGCTAAGAAGTCGGTTAATGGTTTATTACCATCTTCGTTGTCTTCTTCACTTCTGTTGGTATCGAATTGTTGAGTTACTGAAATAAATTCTTCAATATTTTCAATTCTAGCTTTGTTTTCAAGTGAGTTGGTCTTCTTTAGTTCTGCTAGGTAACCAGTGTCATCCAATACGTGTTCGGCAACATCGGTTACGCTACCTTCTTTGGCAACCTTTTGAATCTTAGTCATTACGTTGGCAAAGTCAGCGATTGATTTTCTAGCACGACTTGAAAGTGTGTTGTTTAAATCAACGTTCTTGGCAGCTTCTAGCATTGACCAGCCGTTTTCACCGGCGAAAATTCTTAGTTTATCAACACTTGATGCACCAATTCCACGTTTAGGTTCATTGATGATACGTTCTAAACTCATTGAATCACTTGGGTTAGCGACTAGTGTTAGGTAAGCCAAGATGTCTTGGATTTCCTTTCGGTCGTAGAACTTGTGTCCACCAACAATGTTGTATGGAATGTTTGATTTTAGAAGTGTTTCTTCAATGATACGTGATTGAGCGTTGGTACGGTATAGGATAGCAAAATCATTGTATGAGTAATGCTTTTCATCCATGATCTTTTGAATTTGGGTAACTGCGAAACGTGCTTCATCAATTTCGCTTTGGCCACGGTAGTATGAAACCTTGTCCCCTTCTTTGTTTTCGGTCCAAAGGTTCTTGGCCTTTCTAGCAACGTTATTTTGAATAACGTCGTTAGCAGCACTTAGGATGTTCTTAGTTGAACGGTAGTTTTGTTCAAGCAATGTTGTGTGAGCATCATTGTAGTCATCTTGGAAGTTCAAGATGTTGTTCATGTTGGCACCACGCCAACCGTAGATACTTTGATCAGAATCCCCAACAACACAGATGTTTTTGTACTTCTTAGCAAGCATAGTAACTAGTTTGTATTGAGCTTCATTGGTATCTTGGTATTCATCGACGTGAATGTATTGGAATTTGTTTTGATAGTATTCCAATGTTTCCTTGTCAGATTCAAACAATTGAATAGTTAACATGATTAAATCATCAAAGTCCAATGCTTGGTTTCCGTGAAGACGTTTTTGGTATTCGTCATAAACCTTTGATACAGTTTCTTCAAATGGACTGTTGTGGTCAATTGATTCACTGTATTGAATTGGGTCTAATAAATCATTTTTAGCATTTGAAATAGCTGAAAGAATTGCTCTTGGATCATTCTTCTTAGGATCAATATCAAAATCCTTTAGAATTCTCTTTACCAAGGTTCTTTGTTCACTACTACCGGCAATGGTAAATGCACGGTTAAAACCAATCTTATCAATGTGTCTTCTTAAAATTCTGACACATAGAGCATGGAAAGTAGAAATCCAAACGTCGTTTCCACCGTAATCTAGTAGGTTAGAAACACGTTCTTTCATTTCACGAGCTGCTTTATTGGTAAAAGTAATTGCTAGGATATTCCATGGCAATACGTTTTTTTCTTCGATTAAGTAAGCAATGCGATGAGTTAAGACACGGGTCTTACCACTACCTGCACCGGCCATTATCAATAGAGGACCTTCGGTACATAATACTGCTTCTTTTTGTTTATCATTCATTCCTGAAATTAAATCGTTTACTGGCACAAAAAACACAATCCTCTCAAATTTATATATAGCTTAATTATATCATAGCTGGGCATATTTTCATTTAGCACCAAATAAAAAAGTCGGCAAATTATGCCGACGCTTTTTAATCTTCTACAAAAGTGACTTTGTCGTTATCTAGTGATTTAATTTTCGCAAGAGATTCTAGATGAATCCCTGTCTTTTCAATCAACTCGTGGCCCTTTTGGTATGACTTTTCAATTACGATACCAATTCCATTAACTGATACATTAGCTTGCTTAGCTACGTCCAATAATCCTTGAACGGCTTGGCCATTGGCTAAGAAATCATCAATGATCAATAGACGGTCATTTGGTTGAATGAATCTTTTATCTATACTAATTTGGTTGCTGGTTTGTTTAGTGTATGAATATACCTCACTAGTATATACGTCATCTGTTAGTGTTAAACTTTTGTGTTTTCTAGCAAAGACAACTGGGACATCCATGTACAATCCAGCCATTACTGCAGGAGCAATTCCGGAAGATTCAACAGTTACGATTCTAGTAATGTTGTCGTCCTTAAATAGTCTGGCAAATTCCTTACCCATTTCAGCCATCAATTTAGGATCAACCTGATGGTTTAGAAATGCATCAACTTTTAATACATCCCCAGGTAATACACGTCCGACTTCTTTAATCTTATCTTCCAGTAGTTTCATTTGATGTTCCTCCTGTAGTGGTAGTTTGTTTATCATATTGATATAGCTTGTATTTACGGATGATTTCAATAATCTTATTGCGATATGTTGGATCTGTCGCATATCCGTCAACTTGTAGCCCTTTTGCAGCAGCAACGTAATTATCTGAGTCAATTACATCCTTATACTGATTTGGGTTCCAATCAGTCCCATTTACGAGCAATAGCGCGTGGCTTTCAACTGACTCGGACCAACTGTTATAGACTCTAAAACGACCCGTGATGGTGATAAATTGGCCGTTTACGAACTCTTGGGTAGAAAGATTCACAGATGGTTGGTTTCCTGACGCTTTAACACCGTATAAGTTATTATATTGACTAGATAATTGACTAGTTCCCCAGTCTGACTCAAGGATTGCTTGGGCCAAACTGATACTAACTAGGATGTTGTAACGTCTTTGTACGTCATTTGCGGCCGGTAATAAAGCATTGATGAACTTACGATGTTTCTTTAACACATTCTGTTGTGTATATGAATCATACGTGTAAATGCGCTCAAATATCTTCATCCCGCCTGCGAATAAGAGTACGCCAACGATTAAAATAAAAATAAGACATCCAAAGTTAGATGTTTTCTTCTTTCTTCTTCTTCGATATCTTCTTTTACTCACAGAATCTCTCCTTATATTATTTAATATTCTAAACTATTCGCTAAAAAAAGAAAATCAAATTTTAACTTAAATATTGTTTAATTGACAAATGACTCATTTTTCTGTAATTTTAAGGTATAAGTTAGGAGATGTATGCTTTTGGTAAAAGATAAATTAACAAGCAATGACAAATCACCATTCGATGTTGGTGACCAAGTTTCATTCATGCTAGAAAAGAAGAAATTCCAAGGAATCATTGAAAAAGGATACAACAACTCATACATGATTGGTTTTCAAACTACCGATCCTGCATTAGAGGACAAATACCACGGAAAGATCGTTATTAACAACAAGAACATCACCATGGTAAAAGAAGGACCTCACAACTCCAAGGGTAAAAACAAAGATAGTGAAGCCACTGAAGACGAAGAAAAATAATAAAAAAGCACTGATGACATTAGTCATCGGTGCTTTTTTTTCGTATTCTTAATAATGGTGAACCTATTACCGGTACCAATGCTGCTGATAGAATTGCTTCAATTAAACCATTAGTTGCAGCTACAAATAATAAGTATGGTAGCAGTTGATCAACGTTAATGTGATAAATGTTAAATGCATCCCCACGATAGAATACATAGACCAAGCCTAATAACACGACTGTGTTAACTAGTGAACTAACAAATCCAGTTATTGCCATGTACATACGATATGGCTTGTTATGCTTGTATAGATGCGTAAAAATAAGTCCTGCCACTAATCCAACCAAGATTCTAGGTAGAATAGAAACTATTGGGTTAGTAAATACGTAAATTGCTAACGGACTAGTTGGCCACCAGAATGCTCGGATAAAGGTGATTAATCCCCAAATACCACCAACAATTGCTCCATCTTTGGTTCCAAGAAGAATCGCAGCTAGTACAACTGTAATTGGAATAATAGTAACGCTAAGTGGTCCAATTGGAATGTTTCCCAATCCAGGAATACTTGTTTGTATGATAATTATTGCGATAAACACGGATAAGATGTTCATCTTGTAAGCCTTATTTCTAATGATCATCATCTCCTCTTTGAGATTTTTTACTTTCATATAAAACGACATTGAATATTAAACACTATTTTAATTAATAAGTCCACTTATGTATAAAAAAAGAACTTCCACACGGGAAGTCCTTTTGAAAACATAAAGATAAGTGTATCTTAACGTTTTGAGAATTGACCAGCTTTACGAGCTTTCTTAAGACCTGGTTTCTTACGTTCTTTCATACGAGCGTCACGAGTTAATAAACCGGCACTCTTTAATGAAGCACGGAAGTCAGGATCTACTTCTAGCAATGCACGAGCGATTCCGTGACGAGCTGCACCAGCTTGTCCTGAGAAACCACCACCGTTAACATTGATTAAAGCATCGTAGTTACCTGATGTTTCAGTAACATTGAATGGTTGCATTACCACTGCTCTTAAGTTAGGGAATGGAATGTAATCTTCAATATCCTTTTTGTTCATAACAACTTTACCAGTACCGGGTACTAAAATTACTCGGGCTACTGAGTCTTTACGACGGCCTGTGCCGCGATATTGTACTTGAGCCAATTAAGTTTCCTCCTTAAATTAGGTTATTAATGTCTAATACTTCAGGGTTTTGTGCTTGGTGAGCATGGTTAGCATCAGCGTATACGTGTAAGTGTAGTAATTGCTTGTGAGCTAATGTACCACTTGGTAGCATACCTTTAACTGATGTTTCAACTAACTTGTCTGGAGTATCATTTAACATTTGACCAGCAGTTTTTTGTTTTAGACCACCTAAATAACCTGTGTGGTGGGAGTATAGCTTATCGCTAGCTTTACGACCTGTTAATGCAACTTTTGAAGCATTAATAACAATAACGTTATCGCCAGTATCTACATGAGGTGTAAATGTTGGCTTGTTTTTTCCTCGTAAAATAGAAGCAACGACAGTTGATAGACGACCTAAACTGATATCAGTTGCGTCAATGATGTACCACTTGCGTTCTACTTCACCTGGTTTTGCCATATATGTTGTACGCACTTTAATCTTCCTCCATGTTTCTGTGTTTGTTCGACACCAATATAAGTTTCCGGGGCTTATTGTGGGGCAAACAATACCATGCTTTATACTACAATTTTTTAATTATAAAGTCAACCTAAAATCATCTTTGATGATGAGGTAGTTTTGTAGGATGAGCAGGATCATCTCCCTCATAGTATACATGTTTTAAGTATAGTCCGCTAGCGGGAACCGTTCTTCTTGCTTCAGTACGATCCTTAACTTCGTATAGTCTTAAAATATCATGTACATCCCTTGAACCTGAACCAATTTCAACTAAGACCCCTACCATGATTCTGACCATGTTATATAGGAAACCATTACCGTAAAATTCGAATATCAATTCATTTTCTTTTTCATCAATTCGACATTTTGCTTCGTAGATGGTTCTGACATTGGTTCTAGCTGATGAACCTGAGGCAACAAAACTAGTAAAGTCATGTTCACCAATCAGGTCTTTTAGCGCAATGTTAATCTTGTCGATATCAACCGGGAATCTCCATTGAGCTGTATACCTGCGTTTGAATGGATTACGGAATTCACCCATATCCATTCGATACATGTATCGCTTCCCTGATACATCGTATCTGGCATGAAAGTCGCTTGGGACCTTTTCTACCTTTTTAATTTGAACATCCAAAGGTAGCATACTGTTCAATGCCTTTAGCATGTTTTCTTCAGGCAGGTCGTATGGAAAGTCAAAATGAGCGACCTGTCCTAATGCATGAACCCCTGCGTCTGTTCTACCGGATCCATAAACGGTAATTGCTGGCTCCGGATTTTTGGCCATATTATTAACAATCTTGGTTAATATTCCTTCGATGGTTCTTTTCTTTGGCTGACGTTGAAACCCGTAAAAATCGGTCCCATCATAAGCCATCGTGATTTTATAACGATATGACATTTCTATTATCTAACTCCTATATATAAATATAACTATCGCCATGACTAAAATTAATAGCATGCATACAAAATCATTTGGTTTCCATTTAAATGTATGGAAGTGAGAACGTTCCTTGTTAGTTTGATATCCCCTTGCTTCCATCGCAATACTTAAATCATCAGCATGCTTGAATGCACTGACAAACAAAGGTATCAATAATGGGACAAACGCCTTAACACGTTTGATTAATCCCCCATCACCGAAGTCGACACCACGAGAACGTTGTGCATCCATGATTAATTTAGTTTCATCCGTTAAGGTTGGCACAAATCTCAATGAGATTGAAATCATCAAAGAGAAAGTTTCAACTGGGAATTTAAATCGCTTTAGTGGCTTTAATAGCGCACTAATACCTTGTGAAATTTCAAGTGGTGATGTTGTTAGTGTCAACACAGTCGACATCGCAATAATTAGCATAAAACGAATCGTTAATACGACTGCGTTTAAAATTCCATAACTTGTTAGTTTAACAATTCCCCATGAAAAGTAAACGTGGCCACCTGATCCAAAGAATACCTGAATCATGACTGTGAAGATAATCACCCACAGCATTGGCATTAATCCCTTGATGAAGTATCCAAAGGAACACTTTGATAACAAGACGAATAACAACACAGTGGCTGCCATCACGACGTATGTAATTAAATTGTTGGCAAAGAAAACCATGATGATATAGGCAAATGCTATTAACATCTTGGCGGCTGGATTCATTTTATGAATTAGTGAGCTACCAGGAAGGTATCTTCCAAATATAAAGTTATTCATCCTTATCTTCATTCCTTAATTTATTAATGATGCCGTTAATTAATTCGTCCGCGTCTAAAGATAACTTATCTAGTGTTACACCTTTATCAGCCATATCCTTGGTAATCTTAACAGTCTCAGGTACTTGCAAATCATACTTGTTCAAGAAATCCACATCAGTGAATAGTTCGTCCGGATAACATTTTTTTACAACCTTACCGCCACTCATCACGACTACTCGATCAGAGTACTTAGCGACGTCATCCATTTGGTGACTGACTAAAACGATTGTCATGTTTTCTTCTCGATTAAGTCTTCTAATTAAGTCGAGAATGTATTGTTGTCCCTCTAAATCTAAACCAGCGGTTGGTTCATCCAACACAAGAATTTCTGGGTTCATTGCTAGGACTCCAGCGATTGCTACCCTTCTCTTTTGACCACCCGATAAATCAAATGGCGACTTCTTCAATAGGTCGTGGTCTAAATGAACCAGGTCAGCCGCATGCATGACAGTATCGTTTAGTTCTTCACCTTCGACACCGAAGTTGCTAGGGCCAAAAGCAATGTCTTCTTCCACTGTTTCCGCAAACAGTTGTTGTTCTGGAAACTGGAATACCATGCCAATCTTTTTACGGAGTGGCTTTAGGTGCTTGTTATTAGTACGACTTGTGATTTCCTTATCACCAATTGTGACACTACCACTAGTTGGCTTTAATAATGCATTGATGTGTTTAATCAATGTCGATTTTCCACTACCAGTCTTACCGATAATTGAAACAAAAAAACCACTCTTTATCTTCAATGAGACATCTTCTAGAGCATAAAATTCTAATGGCGTGTTTTCTTGATATACGTGGCTTACATTTTTGAATAATATTGCGTTATCCATTCTACAATCTCCTCGTCATTCAAATAGTCATCAGAAATATCAAAGCCCTCTTCCTTTAATCTCAAACGTAGTTGTTCTGAGAAAGGTAGCTTCAAACCATATTTCTCGACATTGTCTAATTCAGTGAATAGCTTTTGTGGAGTGGTATCTAATACCATCTTACCGTCACGAATTAGAATTGTACGATCTGATTTTTCGATTTCGTTAATATCGTGTGAAATCGATAATACAGTTAGATTATACTTTGTTCTAACCTCATTAATCAAATTTGTTATTAAGTATTTTGCTTTTGGATCTAACATGCTAGTGGCTTCATCCAAGATAATAATCTTTGGATTCATGGCTAGAATCCCCGCAATGGCAACACGTTGCTTTTGTCCACCTGACAATCTTGTTGGGTCCTTTTCAGCATAGTCCAACATATCAACGTCAGTTAACGCCTTTTCAACCGCAGCCTTCATCTTATCCTGTGGCATGTTTCTGTTTTCTAAACCAAATGCGATATCATCTTGCACCGTTGATGCCACAAACTGGTTGTTAGGATCTTGGAAAACAATCCCAATTCTATCTCTTATGTCATTAACAGTATCTTCGTTTAATTCAATTCCATCAACTTTGATACTACCGCTTTGGGCCTTTAATAAACCATCTAGTAAGCTAATTAGTGTCGATTTTCCACTACCGTTTTTTCCGATAATGGATACCCATTCACCTTCATTAATATCAAAGGATAAATCATTTACAGCAAAGTTGGTTGAATCAGTATATTTAAATTTTAGGTTTGATACATTGATAATCTTACTAGACACTTCATTCACCCCGTTTAAAATTATGTATAAAAAAATCACTAATAGGCTATTGATGCGAAGCAAAGCTCCATTCAAGCTAGACTTGGGGCTTGCCCATCATCATAACGCTTTATATCAATAGCCCTAGTGATTTGTTGTTACTATTTAATTAAGTTTACGATTAATTAATCAACTAATTGTAAAATAACCATTGATGCACCGTCACCACGACGAGGCATAGTCTTTAGAATACGAGTGTAACCACCGTTACGTTCTGCATACTTAGGAGCAATTTCATCAAATAGCTTTTGTAATGCAGTAGTAACAGTTACGTCATCACCATCTTCTTTAGCGTCAGCAACTACGTTTTGTAGGAATGCTGCAGCTTGACGACGAGCATGAAGATCTCCACGCTTACCAAGAGTAATCATCTTTTCAGCAGTTGAGCGTACTTCTTTAGCACGAGCTTCAGTGGTCTTAATTTCACCGTTTACTAACAAGTCAGTAGTTAGGTTACGTAGTAATGAACGACGGTGTGCACTAGTACGTTGTAATTTACGGTAACTCATAAATGGATATCCTCCTTTATACTAATCTTCTTTACGCAATGACAATCCAAGGGCTTCTAACTTATTCTTTACTTCAACAAGTGACTTACGTCCTAAGTTACGAACCTTCATCATGTCTGCTTCGCTTTTGTTGGTTAATTCTTGAACAGTGTTGATTCCTGCACGCTTCAAACAGTTGTATGAACGAACTGATAAGTCCAATTCTTCAATTGTCATTTCAAGCATCTTTTCTTTGTGTGTTTCTTCCTTTTCAACCATAACTTCAGTGTTCTTGGCTTCATCGGTAAGATCAACAAACATAGCAAGATGGTCGTTTAGAATCTTGGCTGCTAAACTAATTGCTTCACTAGGAGTGATGGAACCATCAGTCCAAACGTCAAGAGTTAGCTTATCAAAGTCAGATCTTTGACCAACACGTGCGTTTTCAACTTGATAATTAACACGTTCGATTGGGGTATAAATGGAATCAACTGGTAAGACACCGATTGGCATTCCATCATTACGAGCCTTATTCTCATCAGCAGAAACATATCCGCGACCCTTGTTTGCAGTCATTCTCATGTGGAATGTAGAACCTTCAGCAACTGTAGCGATGTGTAAGTCTGGATTTAAGACAGTTACATCACCATCAGCCTGAATGTCTCCAGCAGTTACTTGAGCTGGACCTGTAACATTGATTTCCATTTCTTTGTCTTCGCCATCTTCGGCATCCAACTTCAATGAAATCTTCTTAACATTTAAAATAATTTGAGTTACGTCTTCTACAACACCAGGTACTGTAGAAAATTCATGTAAAACATCATCAATTTGAATGCTAGTTACGGCTGCACCAGGTAAAGATGAAAGTAAAATTCTACGCAACGAGTTTCCAAGAGTTGTTCCGTATCCACGTTCTAGTGGTTCAACAACAACTTCTCCATAATTATCAGTTTCATCAATCTTATGAATATTAGGTTTTTCAAATTCAATCATTCTTATCTTCTACCCCTTTCAAAACGCTCTGAGTTAAATATTAATTAGTCCATCATACAGAGATGAGAATAAATTAAACTCTACGACGCTTTGGAGGACGAGATCCATTATGTGGAACTGGAGTAACATCACGAATAGCAGCAACTTCTAAACCAGTTGATTGAAGTGCACGGATAGCTGATTCACGACCTGAACCAGGACCTTTAACAGCAACTTCAACAGTCTTCATACCATGTTCCATAGCTGTCTTAGCAGCGGCTTCTGAAGCCATTTGTGCAGCAAATGGAGTTGATTTACGACTTCCACGGAATCCTAAAGCACCAGCAGATGACCAAGCAATTGCATTACCTTGCATGTCGGTAATCATAACTAATGTGTTATTAAAAGTAGAGTGAATGTGAGCAACACCAGATTCGATGTTCTTCTTTACTCTACGCTTACGAGAACCTTTCTTTTGAACCATGATTTACTAACCTCCTTTATTTATTATTTTTTCTTACCAGCAATAGTTACTTTTTTACCCTTACGAGTACGGGCGTTGTTCTTTGTGTGTTGACCTCTAACAGGTAAACCACGACGGTGACGCATTCCACGGTAAGAACCAATTTCTTGAAGCTTCTTGATATTCATTCTTACTTCACGACGTAAGTCACCTTCAATTTTGTAATTGTCAACAACTTCACGGATTTTATCTTCTTGGTCTGGAGTTAGATCACGAACACGAACATCTTCTGAAACGCCAGCCTTTGAAAGGATTTCAGCAGCTCTGCTTTGACCGATTCCAAAGATGCTAGTTAGACCAATAACGATACGCTTATCACGTGGTAAATCAATTCCGGCGATACGAGCCATTCAAACACACCTCCTGTTTATATAAAATTACTTACCTTGTCTTTGTTTATGTTTTGGATTTGAGCAAATGACCATAACACGGCCTTTTCTCTTAATTACTTTACAATTTTCACACATTGGTTTTACTGATGGACGAACCTTCATTATATAACCCTCCTATACTTCAAGACAGTATCCTTACTTATAACGGTAAGTAATACGTCCCTTGCTTAAATCATATGGTGACATTTCAACTGTGACACGATCACCAGGTAAAATACGAATGTAATGCATTCTAATCTTACCGGAAACGTGAGCTAAAATTTCGTGACCATTTTCTAGTTCAACACGAAACATAGCATTTGGTAAGGTTTCGCTAACCTTACCTTCAATTTCAATAACATTATCTTTAGACAAAGAATTTTCCTCCTCGAAAAATACGATTACTACATAAAGGTAGCCAAATGCCAAGATATTATCGACAAAGACCGCCATGTAGCTAATCGCAAATACACATGGGTTAGTTTATCACACAAACATACTTCCAGCAACAAATGCTAGCCGCAGAAGCAATTACTAGAATTGCTTAAGTATTTTGTCAATGTCTTTAGTAACATCATCAATATCTTGACCACCATCAACAGTGAATAATAAATCACGTTCTTTGTAAAAATCAATTAATGGTGTATTCATCTTGATGTTTACATCTAAACGATTCTTAACTGTTTCAGGCTTGTCATCACTACGTTGATAAAATTCATGGCCACCACAAATATCACAAGTATCTTCAACTTTTGGCATTTTGTATAGCTTGTGGTAAGTGGCACCACAGTTCTTACAAATAAATCTACCAGAAAGTCGATCAACAAGAACTTTAGGGTCAACGTCAATATTTATAACAGCATCCAATGGACGATCAAGCTCTTTACAAATTTCTTGTAAAGCATTTGCTTGTTCGATAGTTCTAGGAAAACCGTCTAACATATATCCTTTTTTAGTATCATCTTGTGCAAGACGATCTTTAACAATTCCACATGTTACATCATCAGGAACCAAGTTCCCTTTGTCAATATATTGTTTTGCCTTTAATCCCATTTCAGTTTGGTCTTTTATAGCGGCACGAAAGATATCTCCAGTAGAGATATGTGGAATACCATAATTTTCAATAATGGATTCAGCTTGTGTACCTTTACCAGCTCCAGGAAGCCCCATTAAGATTAAGTTCATTGACATATTTAATTACCTCCATTCACACTTTTATAAATCATTTGGACGAGGTGATTGAATGAATCCAACATATTCTTGTTTCATCATTAAACCACGAATTTGTCTAATTGTTTCGATGGCAACACCAACAACAATTAGTAAACTAGTACCACCTAAACCGATGGATTCGTCTAAGCTCCAAACGTTTTGTGCAATTAAAGGAATTAAAGCAACAATTCCTAGGAATAGGGCTCCAACTACGCTAAGTCTCATTAAGACTTTTGATACGTAAGTTTGAGTTCCATTTCCTGGCCAAACACCTGGAATATAGCTTCCTTGTTTTTGCAAGTTTTCTGAAAGTTTTTCAGGGTTAACTTGAACAAAAGCGTAAAAGAATGTAAAGACAACAATTAATACAGTGTATAAGGTAGCACCTGAAAGAGTTTGCATATTAAATACGTTACTCAATACTTGGTACCAACCATCACCAGAATGTTTACCTGCAAAGAAAAGCAAGATTGCTTGTGGTGTTGAGATAAACGAACTGGCGAAGATAACAGGGATAACACCGGCAACGTTAACCTTTAAAGGTAGGTAACTATTGTCACCCGCGCCTGTTTCTCTTCTAGTATATTGAATTGGAATCCTACGTTCAGCTTGTTGGAACCAGGTAACAAAAGTAACAATTATTAGAATTACAACGAATAGCGCAGCTAAGAATAAGATAGAAGGCCATAATTGTGAAGAAGTATCTCCAACGATGTATTCCTTATATAATTGTTGAACTCCTGTAGGAATTCTTGCGATAATACCGGCGAAGATGATCATTGAAACACCTTGACCGATACCACGATCAGTAATCATGTCACCCATCCAAGTTGTTAACATTGAACCACCGGTTAAAATTAAACCGATACTCAAATAAGTAGCAGGACCAGGATTTTGAACAAGGTTCAAACTGCTTAAAGTGTTAAATCCGGCTGTAATTCCAATAGACTGCACGAAAGCAAGAAATACTGTAAGTATTCTGGTAACTTGGTTCAACTTACGTCTACCCACGTCACCTTGTTTGCTCCATTCAACAAAACGAGGAACGATGTCCATTTGTAATAGTTGAACGATGATTTGCGCAGTAATATATGGTGAAACACCCATAGCAAATAGTGAATAGTTAGTTAATCCACCACCACTAAAGGTGTTTAAAATGCTAACCAAGCCAGATGAAGCAACGCTTTGGAGTGCTTTAGCATTTATACCAGGAACTGTAATATAAGCACCTAATCTAAAAACAATCAATACTCCCAAAGTAAACATGATTTTATTTCTAATATCTTTTACCTTAAAAGCGTTTTTCAAGGCTGATAGCATTTAGATCACCTCGATCTTACCGCCAGCATTTTCGATGGCTGATTTAGCAGCATCAGAAAATTTGTTAGCCTTAACAGTTAGCTTCTTGTTAAGTTCACCGTTACCTAGAATCTTAATTCCATCCTTGGCACTCTTAACGATACCAGCTTCCATTAAAGTTTCTGGTGTAACTTCAACACCGTCGTCAAATTGATCTAAAGTAGATAAGTTAACGATAGCGTATTCCTTACGGTTAATGTTAGTGAAACCACGCTTAGGAATTCTACGGTAGAAAGGCATTTGGCCCCCTTCGAATCCAACACGTGTCTTACTACGAGCCTTTTGACCCTTTTGTCCACGACCAGAAGTCTTACCTTTACTTCCTAATCCACGACCTAGACGTTGTCTTGATGAACGTGAACCTTCGGCAGCTTTTAATTCATGTAATTTCATTTGAAGTGCACCTCCTTGTTATTTATTACTTAACTTGTTCAACTTTAACTAAGTGTGCGATATGGAACAATGCTCCACGAGTTGCTTCGTTGTCAGGTTTAACAACAGTACTGTTAATACGACCTAAACCTAGCGCCTTAACAATTTTACGTTGTTTGGGGAGACGGTGTTCTGCACTGTGAGTTAAAGTAATCTTTAATTGAGCCATCTTCTAACCCCTCCTTATTCTGCTAAATGTTGAGCAGAAACGCCACGTAAAGTAGCAACTTTTTCTGCACTCTTCAATGCTTTTAGTCCTTCAAAAGTAGCACGAATAGCATTGATTGGAGTATCTGAACCTAAACGCTTACTTGTAACATCGTCAATACCAGCTAATTCCATAACTGAACGAACGGCACCACCAGCGGCAACACCAGAACCTTCTTCAGCAGGTTTTAACATGATCTTACCACCACCATAAGTACCGATAATTTCATGAGGAATAGTAGTACCAACCTTAGGAACACTAATTAAGTTCTTACGACCATCTTCAACAGCCTTACGGATAGCATCTGGAACTTCTTGAGCTTTACCAGTACCGAATCCGACGTGACCATTTCTATCACCAACAACAACTAAAGCAGCAAAACGTAGACGACGTCCACCTTTAACAACCTTAGTAATACGGTTGATTGATACGACAGTATCTTCAAGTTCTAATTTATTTGGATCAATAAATTCAGCCATTGCGGTTATTCCTCCTTTTATTAAAATTCTAGTCCGTTTTCACGTGCAGCTTCAGCAAGAGCTTGTACACGTCCATGGTATAAGTAACCACCACGGTCGAAAACAACATTTTTAACATTTTTTTCAACGGCACGTTTGGCAACTAAAGCACCAACAGATGATGCTTGTTCAGTCTTGTTTGAACCGTTAACTTCTTTGTCTAGAGTTGAGGCACTAGCAAGCGTAACACCCGCTACGTCATCAATAACTTGAGCGTAGATGTTTTTGTTAGAACGGTAAACGTTCAAACGTGGGCACACAGCAGTACCAGAGATTTTGTTACGGACACGCAAGTGACGACGTTGACGTGTCTTGTTTTTATCTGGTTTATTAATCAAAATAGTCACCTCTTAAATATTAATTAAAATAGTTAAGCAATGAGATCTAACTCATTACTTACCTGTCTTACCTTCCTTACGACGTACAACTTCGTTTTCGTAACGAATACCTTTACCCTTGTAAGGTTCAGGTGAACGAACAGCACGAACACGAGCTGCAAAGTCACCAACGTGTTCTTTGTTGATACCGCTGATAGTAATAGTTAAACTATCTGGAGTTTCAACCTTAAGATCATCATTGATTTGCATTTCAACAGGGTTGGAGTAACCAACGTTTAATTCTAGGACAGAACCTTTAGCTTGAGCACGGTAACCAACACCGACTAGCTTAAGTGTCTTAGTAAAACCATTTGATACACCTTCAACCATGTTGTTTAAGTTAGCACGCATAGTACCGTGCATTGCACGGGTCTTGTTATCGTATCTAACTGCTGGTTCAAAAGTTACAACGTTATCATTAACGTTCATCTTGATAATTGGTGAGAATTCACGAGTTAGTGAACCCTTAGCACCTTTAACAGTTACGTTGTTACCTTCAGTTGATAATTCAACACCTTCAGGTAAAACAATCTTTCTGTAACCAATACGACTCATTTCATTACACCTCCAATTCAAGCAAAAAGTATTACCAAATGTAAGCTAATACTTCTCCACCAATTTTTTTAGCACGAGCTTCTTTATCAGTGATAACACCTTCAGAAGTTGAGATAATTGCAATACCTAAACCATTTAATACCTTAGGAATTGAATCAGATTTTACGTATGAACGTAGACCAGGTTTTGAAATACGCTTCAAACCAGTGATAACACGTTCATTGTTCTTACCATATTTTAGGAATACGCGGATAACGCCTTGTTTGTCGTCTTCAACGTATTCAACATCGCGAACGAAACCTTCACGTTTTAAGATTTCAGCAATGTTGTTTTTGATTTTTGAAGCTGGAACTTCAACTGAATCGTGACGAGCCATGTTGGCGTTACGAATTCTAGTTAATAAGTCAGCGATTGGATCTGTCATGGACATTAACGTAGACCTCCTATCTAATTATAGTTAATTTTACCAACTTGCCTTCTTCATACCAGGGATTTGGCCTTTGTGCGCAAGATCTCTGATGCATAGACGGCATAAATGAAACTTCTTGTAAACTGAATGAGGTCTACCACAGCGTTCGCAACGAGTGTAATTTCTTGTTGAGAATTTAGCAGGACGTTCACTTTTTACAACTAATGCTTTTCTAGCCATATTATTTATACCCTCCTATTATTTTGCAAATGGCATACCGAATTGAGTTAACAATTCTTTGGATTCTTCGTCAGTGTTAGCAGTTGTAACAATAACGATGTCTAATCCACGTACACGGTTAACGTTATCGTAGTTAATTTCTGGGAAAATTAATTGTTCACGAATACCTAGAGTGTAGTTACCACGACCGTCGAATGAACGGTTGTTAACACCATGGAAATCACGAACACGTGGTAATGAAACGTTAACTAACTTGTCTAAGAAGTCATACATACGTTCACCACGTAGAGTAACTTTGGCACCAATTGACATACCTTCACGTAAACGGAAGCCGGCGATTGATTTCTTAGCCTTAGTTACTAGAGGTTTTTGACCAGAAATTAGAGTTAATTCTGAAACAGCTTCGTCTAAGTTCTTAGCGTTAGTAACAGCGTCACCAACACCCATGTTTAGAACGATCTTTTCAATTTTTGGAGCTTGCATAACTGAAGAGTAGTTAAACTTTTCAACTAATGCTTTTGTAATTTCATTTTTGTACTTTTCTTGTAAACGGTTTGACATGGAAAGGTATCCTCCTTTCAATTAAATTTTAATCGATTGATTTGTTTGATTTTTTAGAAATACGAACTTTCTTACCATTTTCAATTTTGAATCCAACCTTAGTTGGTTCGTTAGTTGATGGGTCAATTAACATAACGTTTGAAACATGAATAGGAGCTTCAACTTCATTAATGCCACCTTGTGGGTTAGCTTGTGAAGCTTTTTGATGTTTCTTAACAATGTTAATGCCTTCAACGATTACGCGATCTTTTGAAGCGATAGTCTTGGTAACAGTACCTTCTTTACCTTTATCCTTACCACTAATAACGCGAACTTTGTCACCGGTTTTAATAAACATTTCTTGGCACCTCCTTGGTTGACATTGATTAATTAAAGTACTTCAGGGGCTAGAGAAACGATCTTCATGAATTCGTTGTCACGTAGTTCACGTGCAACTGGTCCGAAAATACGAGTTCCCTTTGGACTTTTATCATCTTGAACAAGTACGGCAGCATTTTCATCGAAACGGATGTATGAACCATCTGCACGACGTGATACTGACTTAGTTCTTACGATTACAGCCTTAACAACGTCACCCTTTTTGACAACGCCACCTGGTGTTGCTTGTTTAACAGTAGCAACAATGATATCACCGATACCTGCATATCTTCTGCTTGATCCACCTAAAACTTTAATAGTTAAAAGTTCACGAGCACCTGAGTTATCAGCAACTTTCAAACGACTTTCTTGTTGAATCATTAGCTAATACCCTCCTTCCGGTATTTACTCAGAATACGATAAAATTCTTATGTTAGATAATAACAGCTTTTTCAACGATATTAACTAGACGGAAATTCTTAGTAGCTGATAGCTTACGTGTTTCCATAATTTCTACAACATCGCCCATTTTAGCTTCATTGTTTTCATCATGAGCCTTGTACTTCTTTGAGTACTTAACACGTTTTCCGTAAGTAGGATGTGTTTTGTAAGTTTCAACAACAACAGTGATGGTTTTGTCCATCTTGTCTGAAACAACACGGCCTCTGTAGACCTTACGCATATTACGTTCCATATTACATTGACCTCCTATCGTATTCTATTTGTTTAGTTCTTGTTGACGCAAAGCAGTTTTGATACGTGCAATGTTCTTACGAACTTGCTTCAATCTTGCAGTGTTTTCCAATTGACCAGTAGCTAATTGAAAACGAAGGTTGAATAGTTCTTCTTTGTAGCTTTGTTCTTTTTCATGCATTTGAGCAGTGGTTAGTTCATTAATTTCTTTAGCCTTCATTTGATTCGCCACCTACTTCCTCACGTTTAATAATCTTTGTTCGAACAGGAAGTTTAGCTGAAGCTAAACGTAAAGCTTCTAGAGCAACTTCTTCAGAAACTCCACCAACTTCGAATAGGACTTTTCCACGTTTAACTGGAGCAACCCATCCTGCTGGAGAACCTTTACCATTACCCATACGAACCCCTACACCTTTTTCAGTGTATGACTTGTGAGGGAAAATCTTAATCCAAACTTTCCCACCACGCTTCATATGTCTTGTCATAGCAATACGACAAGCTTCGATTTGACGGTTAGTGATCCAATGTGAATCGATTGATTGTAAACCAAATTCACCGAATGAAACAGTGTTTCCACCCTTTGAATGACCACGTAACTTACCACGGTGTTCACGACGGAACTTAACACGTTTTGGTACTAGCATGTTTATTTCCCTCCTTTATCGTTTTCTTGAGCATCGTTAACTGCTTGTGGTAAAACTTCACCACGGTAGATCCAAGTTTTTACACCAATTGATCCGTAAGTAGTGTGAGCTTCTTCCCAAGCGTAATCGATGTCTGCTCTTAGTGTATGCAATGGAACAGTTCCTTCAGCGTATGCTTCCACACGTGACATATCTGCACCATTTAGACGACCAGCAACTTGAGTTTTGATACCCTTAGCACCGGCACGACGAGAGCGTTGCATTGATTGACGCATTGCACGACGGAATGCTACACGGCCTTCCAATTGACGAGCAATGTTTTCACCAACAAGTTTTGCATCTAAATCAGGTTTCTTGATTTCGATGATGTTGATGTGAACTCTCTTACCTGTTAAATTGTTTAATTCTTTACGAAGATTTTCGACTTCTGATCCGCCTTTACCGATAACCATACCTGGTTTAGCAGTGTGAATTGAAACGTTAACACGCTTTGCAGCACGTTCGATAACAACTCTTGATACGGAAGCGTCAGCGAGTCTCTTACTAATGTATTCACGGATTTTTAGGTCTTCGTTTAAATCGTTAGCAAAATCAGCTTTTTCAGCGTACCATTTTGCGTCCCAATCGCGAATAACTCCGACACGTAATCCAGTAGGATTTACTTTTTGACCCACGGCTAATCCCTCCTATTTTTCTGATACTACAACTGTGATATGACTAGTACGTTTGTTGATTGGAGAAGCAGAACCTTTTGCTCTTGGACGGAAACGTTTTAAAGTTGGTCCTTCGTTAACAAAAACTTCGCTTACTACCAAGTCTTCACGATCTAAATCAAAATTATTTTCTGCATTTGCTACAGCTGACATTAAAACTTTTGAAACAACTGGTGAAGCTCCTCTTGGAGTGAACTTCAAGATTGCAGCTGCTTCTGAAACGCTTTTACCTCTAATAAGATCAACTACAAGGCGGACCTTACGTGCGGCAATGCGAACAGTTCTAGCAGTAGCTTTTGCTGATGTAACTTGTTCAGCCATTTGTTATCCTCCTTGCTTAAACAGTTTTCTTATCGTCGTTTCCATGTCCATGGAAAGTACGAGTTGGTACGAATTCACCTAGTTTGTGACCTACCATATCTTCTTGAATATAAACTGGAACGTTCTTTCTTCCATCATAAACAGCGATAGTGTAGCCAATGAAACTAGGGAAGATTGTTGAACGACGTGACCATGTCTTGATTACGTCTTTCTTGTCTTGGTCTTTTTGAGCATCGATTTTCTTTAAAAGATGCTTATCGGCAAAAGGTCCCTTTTTTAAACTACGAGACATTATGAAACCTCCTCTTCAAAATCAGTATAGGGAAGTGTATACCCGAAGGTATAACTTAGTTTATTACATCTTTGATCCCTTACGACGGCGAACGATGAACTTGTTGGAACGAGCCTTCTTACTACGAGTCTTCTTACCAACAGTCTTCTTGTGCCATGGTGATAATGGTGATGGGTAACCAACTGGAGCTTTACCTTCACCACCACCATGAGGGTGATCGTTAGGGTTCATTACAGAACCACGAACGTGTGGACGTTGGCCCTTGTAACGGTTACGACCAGCTTTACCAATGTTAACTAATGAGTGTTCTTCGTTACCAATGCTACCAATAGTTGCACGGTTAACTGAAAGAATCATACGAACTTCACCTGATGCTAGACGAACTAGTACGTATTTTCCTTCCTTACCCAATAGTTGAGCTGAAGTACCAGCAGAACGAACTAATTGTCCACCCTTACCTGGTTTTAATTCGATATTGTGAATAACTGTACCTACAGGGATATCCTTCAATGCTAATGCATTACCTGGTTTGATATCAGCGTTTGGTCCTGATTGAACCTTGTCGCCAACTTTTAGACCCTTAGGTGCTAGAATGTATGACTTGATACCGTCAGTGTAAACAACTAACGCAATGTTAGCAGTACGGTTTGGATCGTATTCGATAGTCTTAACGATACCATCAACGTCGTCATGGTTACGCTTGAAATCAATAATACGGTATTGATTCTTGTTACCACCACCACGGTGACGAACAGTCATATGACCATAGTTGTTACGACCAGCAGTGTGTGACTTAGGAGCCAATAATGACTTTTCAGGTTTTGAAGTAGTCAAAACACTGTAGTCAATGCTAGTCATGTTACGACGACCATTACTGGTTGCCTTGTATTTTTTAATAGCCACGGTGTTTTCCTCCTAAATTGATATTTTATTTATTGCTAAATAAGTTAATTTCTTTTGAATCGTTTGATAAAGTAACGATCGCTTTACGACGCTTCTTAGTGTAACCAGAGAAACGACCTTGGCGCTTTAGCTTACCTTTAAGATTCATAATATTTACATTTGCAACTTTAACATCAAAGATGTCTTGAATTGCGTTCTTCACTTGTGTTTTAGTTGCTCGTAAGTCAACATCAAAAGTGTATTTCTTTTCGTCCATCATAGCAGTTGATTGTTCTGTAATAACGGGACGTAGGATAATATCACGTGATTCCATTATGCGAGCACCTCCTCTACTTGAGAAAGAGCAGCCTTTGTGATGACAATCTTGTCACTGTTTACAACGCTCAATGTGTTTAAACCTTTAGCTGAAACGATTTCAACGTTCTTTAGGTTACGAGCTGATAATACAGCGTTCTTGTTGTCTTCTTCCAAGACTACTAATGTCTTAGTTGAAGCATTTAGCTTGTTTAGTGCTTCTGAGAAGTCTTTAGTCTTAGGAGCATCGAAGCTTAATGAGTCAACAACTACGAAGTTGTCGTTAGCAACCTTTTCTGATAGAACAGACTTGATAGCTAGACGGCTAACCTTCTTTGGTAAGTGGTAGCTGTATGAACGAGGAGTTGGTCCGAAGACAATTCCACCCCCACGCCATTGTGGTGAACGGATTGAACCTTGACGAGCACGTCCAGTACCCTTTTGACGCCATGGCTTCTTACCACCACCTCTAACAGCGCTTCTGTTCTTTACAGCATGTGTACCTTGGCGCATTGATGCTCTTTGCATCAAAACAACGTCAAATACAACACTGTCGTTTTGTTCGATAGCAAAGATTTCATCGTTTAATTCAACGTTTCCGTTCTTGCTACCATCTTGTTTGTATAATGCTACGCTTGTCATTTATGGTTCCTCCTTTCTTATTTTTGTGATCCGCGAGCTGCAGATTTAACAGTTAGGAATGACTTGTTGGCACCAGGAACGTTACCCTTAATTAGGATTACGTTGTTGTCAACGTCAGCCTTAACTACTTCAAGATTTTGAATAGTAACTTGTTTGTTACCCATTCTACCTGGTAATTTCATACCCTTAGTAACACGGTTGATAATTACACCAAGTGAACCAGGACGACGGTGGTATCTAGAACCGTGAGTTTCAGGACCTCTAGCTTGACCATCCTTATGAATGTTACCTTGGTAACCATGACCCTTTGTGATACCTGTTACATCTACGATGTCACCGGCTTCAAAAATGTCTGCCTTGATTTCGTCTGCTACATTGTAATCGCTAAGCTCAACATCTCTGATTTCTTTAATGAAGCGCTTAGGATTTGTATTTGCTTTTGCTACATGACCTTTTTCTGGTTTGTTACTTAAAACATCACGTTTGTCTTCGTAACCAAGTTGGATAGCGTTGTATCCATCAGTTTCAGTTGATTTTGTTTGTAGAACAACGTTTGGAGTTACATCTACAACAGTAACTGGTACTAATTCACCGTTTTCAGTGAAAACTTGAGTCATTCCGACTTTTCTACCTAAGATTCCTTTTCTGGTCATGAGTACACCTCCGATATATTGTAATTTTGATTAATTATAGTTTAATTTCGATATCAACACCGCTTGGTAAATCAAGCTTCATTAGTGAATCAACTGTTTTTGGTGTTGGGTTTAAGATGTCGATAAGACGTTTGTGAGTCAACATTTCAAATTGTTCACGTGACTTCTTAAACTTATGTGGTGAAGCTAGAACAGTATAAACAGTTCTATCTGTTGGCAATGGAATTGGACCAGAAACACTAGCACCAGTTCTTTGCGCAGTAGCCACAATCTTTTCAGCTGATTGATCTAAAGTACGATGTTCATATGCCTTTAAACGGATACGAATCTTTTGCTTTGCCATTATTTTCCCTCCTCGTCTGTATTTTAAATACGACTAACTCCGTGGAAATTACCGGCGCACCCTTCATGACAAAGTGGCCGGGTGTGTCGCAACCTCCCACATCAACGCTTTTCTCATATCTGCTTGAGAGCATACTAACCCCTCGAACAGGTACTTGTATATAATACTAGATTTTCTGCGGTGTTTCAAGGGTTTTCACTCATTTTATTGAAATTATTTTTAAATTTTTTATTCCAACTTTTTTCAAAAAAATTTGAAATTTTTTATTTTTTCTTCCATATTATATTTGTTCGATCATAAAACTAAATCATTTAAATAAATATAAAAACACCAATAAATTATAAAATTTTTCTTTTTTATACATATTAATGGTTAAAATTCCCCTATTTTTATAAATGATTTTTTTTATGTACAAAAAAAGAAGCATTGAAATTAATCAACACTTCTTAATTTAGAAACATTAATTACTTGTTTCCACCGTTCTTTTCAATAATTTCTTCTTGAACTGCGGCTGGAACTGGTGAGTAGTGATCGAATGTCATTGAGAAAGTACCTCTACCTTGAGATGCTGAACGCAATGTAGTTGCGTAACCGAACATTTCTGATAGTGGAACCATAGCATGGATTAGTTGAGCTTTGTTTCTAACTTCCATACCGTCAACGTTACCACGACGTGCAGTAACTTGTCCCATAACATCACCCATGTATTCTTCTGGAACCACGATATCAACTTTCATGATTGGTTCTAGGATAACTGGACCAGCTGACTTAGCAGCATTTCTTAATGCTAATGATGCAGCAACCTTAAATGCAGCTTCTGATGAATCGACATCATGGTAACTACCATCATATAACTTAGCCTTAACGTCAATCAATGGGTAACCAGCAAGAACACCGTTTGCCATTGATTCTTTTAGACCTTGTTCAACTGAAGGAATGTATTCACGAGGAACAACCCCACCAACGATAGCATTTTCGAATTCGAAACCTTTACCAGTTTCATTTGGAGTAAATTCAATCCAAACGTCACCATATTGACCTTTACCACCAGATTGACGAACGAATTTACCTTGAGCCTTAGTTGGCTTAGTAAATGCTTCTCTGTAGGCAACTTGTGGTTGACCAATAGTAGCTTCAACCTTGAATTCACGTTTCATACGGTCAACGATGATGTTCAAGTGAAGTTCACCCATTCCGGCGATAATAGTTTCACCAGTTTCGTTATCAGTTTCAGCCTTAAATGTAGGATCTTCTTCTGATAGCTTTTGTAGGGCAATGTTCATCTTGTCTTGGTCAGCCTTAGTCTTAGGTTCAACAGACACAGAAATAACTGGATCTGGGAATACCATTGATTCTAGGTGTAATGGGTGCTTTTGATCAGTTAGTGAGTCACCAGTAGTGGTGTTCTTCAAACCGATAGCGGCAGCGATATCACCAGAGAACACTTCTGGGATTTCAGTTCTATCATTTGAGTGCATTTGTAGTAAACGACCAACACGTTCACGTTTGTCCTTAGTTGCGTTAAGAACGTATGAACCTGATTCTAGAGTACCTTGGTATACACGAATGAAAGTTAAACGACCAACGAATGGGTCAGTTGCAACCTTAAATGCTAGGGCAGCAAATGGCTTGTTGTCATCAGCTTTAAGTTCAACATCTTCACCTGATTCAGGATCAGTAGCCTTGTATGGACGAACATCAAGTGGTGATGGTAAGAAGTCCAATACGGCGTCCATTAACATTTGGATACCCTTGTTCTTGAATGCTGAACCAGCTAATACTGGGTAGTATTCTAAGTTAAGAGTACCTTGACGAATGGCAGCTTTAATTTCATCAACTGAAATTTCTTCACCTTCAAGGTATTTTTCCATGATTCCGTCGTTGATGTCAGCAAGTGATTCAATTAAGTTAGCACGTGCTTCATCAGCTTTTTCTTTGTATTCGTCAGGAATATCAACGATATCGTAGTTTGAACCATTTTCATCTAGATCGTAGATGTATGCTTTCATTTCTACTAGGTCGATAACACCTTGGAAAGTGTCTTCCTTACCGATAGGAATTTGGATAGCGTGTGCGTTAGCATCTAGACGTTCGTGTAGAGATTCTACAGAAGCTTCGAAGTCAGCACCTAGCTTATCCATCTTGTTAGCGAATACGATACGAGGAACTTCGTATTCTGAAGCTTGACGCCAAACAGTTTCTGTTTGAGGTTCAACCCCAGCAGCAGCATCCAAGATAGTAATTGAACCATCTAGAACACGTAGTGAACGTTCAACTTCGGCAGTGAAGTCCACGTGTCCTGGAGTATCGATGATGTTGATACGAGTATCTTTCCAACGTGCAGTAGTAGCAGCTGAAGTGATAGTGATACCACGTTCTTGTTCTTGTACCATCCAGTCCATTTGTGAAGCACCATCATGAGTTTCACCAATTTTGTGGATTCTACCAGTGTAGTACAAGATACGTTCAGTAGCAGTAGTCTTACCGGCATCAATATGAGCAGTGATACCGATATTACGAGTTTTTTCTAATGGGAATTCACGTTTGTTAGCCATTATAAAAAGTTTCTCCTCTCAAAAATAAATCTCTTTTGTAAAAAAGTGGCTAATATAATAACACATTAGCCACTCAATTAAATGTACAAATAAGTTTGTACGTTTATTTTACCAACGGTAGTGAGCAAATGCACGGTTAGCTTCTGCCATCTTATGAGTGTCTTCACGTTTCTTAACTGAAGCACCTGTGTTGTTAGCAGCATCCATAAGTTCACGACCTAGGCGTTCAACCATTGTGTGTTCACCACGTAGACGTGCGTAGTTTACGATCCAACGTAAACCTAGAGTAACACGACGGTCAGGACGTACTTCGATAGGAACTTGGTAGTTTGATCCACCAACACGACGAGCCTTAACTTCTAGTACAGGCATAACGTTGTTCATAGCTTCTTCGAATACGTCAACTGGGTCATTTCCAGTTTCTTTCTTAATAAGATCAAATGCACCATATAAAATTTCTGATGCAGTTCCTCTCTTACCATCTAACATCAAACGGTTAATTAAGCTTGAAACCAATTTTGAGTTGTAGATTGGATCAGGAAGAACTTCACGTTTTTGAACATTTCCTTTTCTTGGCATTTAAAAATCCTCCTTGTTTTCTTATAGCGGAATAAATGTTTTAGTCTTTAGGCTTCTTAGTACCGTATTTTGAACGACCTTGACGACGGTCAGCAACACCGGCAGTATCTAGAGCACCACGAACGATGTGGTAACGTACCCCAGGTAAATCCTTAACACGACCACCACGAATTAAAACAACACTATGTTCTTGAAGGTTGTGACCAATACCAGGAATGTATGCAGTAACTTCAATCAAGTTTGAAAGTCTAACACGGGCGTACTTACGTAGAGCTGAGTTAGGCTTCTTTGGAGTCATAGTACCAACACGGGTAGCTACTCCACGTTTTTGAGGAGCAGGGTTGTTAGTTTGCTTCTTCTTGTAACTGTTGTACCCATGGTTTAAAGCTGGGGCTTTTGATTTAGAACTTCTAGAATGACGACCTTTACGTACTAATTGGTTAATAGTAGGCATCTAAAAATTCCTCCTTCCAATAAAATTTATTTTTAAGTCCACACATCCAGGTGGTTCTTTTTTATGTAAAAGTTCACCGGATGAATAAGCACTTAATAATATTATCACGACGTCTAATTTGTGTCAATGAAACTTAGGAATTCTTTCGTAAATAATATTGGAGGTTTTAAATATGTTTTTATTCATTTTATTTATCCTAGGTTCTTCCTTTGGATCATTTCTCACTGCCCTATTCTATCGACGAAAACATCAAGAAAGTCTCTTGGGATTCTCCCATTGTGATGTCTGCAAACATCAACTAGAGGTGATTGATTTAATCCCTATCTTCTCTTATCTACTCAATCATGGTAGATGCAGGTACTGTCATAAGACCTACTCGAGTTTCTCGTTTGTAAACGAAGTGTTCTTAGGCACAATCTTTCCATTAATATTTATTGAAACCAGAAGTATGCTGCCATTGCTTATCATTGTCTATCTTTTCTACTTAAGTCTAGAAGATATGCACAAGCAAATGGTTTCAAGTATTATTCTACACTCACTGCTATTAATTGTTTTTATTTTTGCTCTCCCTTTCTCTAGAATTTTGATATTAATGCCGATTTATTTTTTCTTCTATCTTTTAAACTACAACTATCACTTTATCGGTGAAGCAGATATTGATCTGTTTGCGATTTTGTTTCTATTAATCGGTAACCACATTCTATTAATTATCTTTGTTGCTAGTCTCTTCGCACTAGTTGCCTATCCGTTTATTAAACAAGCCAGTGGTAAAATTCCGTTTATTCCATTTATATATTTATCTTATTTGATGTTTCTATGTATAAAAAAATAGCAACCGCTATTCAGCGATTGCTATTTTTAAGTTGTAAATTATTGGTTATTTACGTCTTCTTCATTCATACGTTTTTCAATTTGGCTAATTGAGTAAACGTCGTTTGAATCAACTTTTGGTGATTCTTGTTCTTCAACTTTAGCGTTGATTTCACCGTAAGTCTTCATTCCAGTACCAGCTGGAATTAGCTTACCAATAATAACATTTTCCTTAAGACCAACTAATGGATCGTTCTTTCCACGGATAGCAGCATCTGTTAGAACACGAGTAGTTTCTTGGAATGATGCAGCTGATAAGAAACTGTTAGTTTCTAGGGCAGCCTTAGTAATACCTAAGATAACTGGACGTGCAGTTGCTGGAATCTTACCAGAAATAACTGCGTCAGCATTAGCTTCCTTAAAGTCATTAATATCCATTAAAGTACCTGGAAGAACGTCAGTGTCACCTGAGTCCATGATTCTTACCTTACGTAGCATTTGACGAACCATGATTTCAGCATGCTTATCACTAACTTCTACCCCTTGCATACGGTAAGTCTTTTGAACTTCACTTAGCAAGTATACTTCAGTTGATAGTGAATCACGAACCTTGATAAGTTCCTTAGGATCAATTGAACCTTCATTAATAGCTTGTCCACGACGGATGAAGTCACCTTCAGCCACGTTCATACGAGCATTAATTGGAACCTTGTAAGTTCTAGTGTCGGCGTCACCTTTAACAGTAACTTCCTTCACTCTTTCAGCAGGGTTTTCTTCAATTAGAGATACAGTACCTGTAACTTCAGTAATTTCTGCTTTACCTTTAGGGTTTCTAGCTTCAAAGATTTCTTGAACACGAGGAAGACCTTGTGTGATATCGGCGTTACCAGCAACCCCACCGGTATGGAAGTTACGCATAGTTAATTGAGTACCAGGTTCACCAATTGATTGAGCAGCAACAGTACCAACTGCTTCACCAACTTCTACAGGTGAACCAGTAGCTAAGTTACGACCGTAACATTTTTCACAAACCCCGTGAACTGTGTTACAAGTGAATGCTGAACGAATTTCAACTTCTTCAATTCCAGCAGCTTCAATTGCTTCAGCTTCAGGTTCGTTAATCATTTGGTTATGCTTAACAATTACTTCACCAGTTTCTGGGTTCTTAACTGTCTTCATAGCATATCTACCGATGATTCTGTCGTATAGAGGTTCAATCATTTCATTACCTTGCTTCAATGCAGCAACGATAACTCCACGGTCGGTGTTACAATCTTCTTCTCTGATAATAACGTCTTGAGCCACGTCAACTAGACGACGAGTTAAGTAACCTGAGTTGGCAGTCTTCAAGGCAGTATCAGTCATACCCTTACGGGCACCGTGGGTAGAAATGAACATTTCAAGAACTGATAGACCTTCACGGAAGTTAGCAGTGATAGGTAGTTCCATGATTTCACCATTAGGTGCGGCCATCAAACCACGCATACCAGCTAATTGAGTAAAGTTAGAGATGTTACCACGGGCACCAGAGTCACTCATCATAAAGATAGGGTTTTGAGGATCGAAGTTCTTCAACAAGTCGTTTTGAATTTCATCCTTAGCATCACTCCAGATACCGATAACTCTTTCGTAACGTTCTTGGTCAGTAATTAAACCACGACGGAATTGTTTTGTAACGTTTTCAACTTTTTTGTGTGAATCAGCAATAATTTGAGGTTTTGACTTAAGGTCAGTAACATCAGTGATACCAACAGTTAAACCTGACTTAGTTGATTCGTTGTAACCTAAGTCCTTCATTCTATCTAGTAGTTGTGAAGTTTCAGTTACCTTGTATTGCTTGTAAACTTCAGCAATGATGTCTGATAAGAAACCTTTCTTGAAGGCACCGTTTAGAGGGGCATTCTTCAAGTGTTCATGGATATCTTCACCAGGTTCTAAGAAGAAACTGTCAGATAAGTGACCATGTAGGTTAGTATCAGTTGGTTCGTTCAAGTATTGGAATGTCTTTGGAAGAATACCGTTGAAGATAATCTTACCAATAGTTGTTACCAAAATCTTGTCCTTTTGTTCGTCAGTGAATGGCTTTTCGCTCATTGATGAAGCGGCAATACCAACACGAGTGTGCCAGTGAGTTAAACCACTTTGGTATGAAAGTTTAGCTTCTTCAGGTGTGTTGAAGATCATACCTTCACCTTCACGGCCTTCTTCTTCCATAGTTAGGTAGTAGTTACCGATAACCATATCTTGAGAAGGAGCAACGATTGGGTTTCCATCACGAGGGGCAAGAATATGAGTAGCAGCTAGCATCAATAGTCTTGATTCAGCTTGTGCTTCGTCTGATAAAGGAACGTGGATGGCCATTTGGTCACCATCAAAATCGGCGTTGTAAGCTTCACAAGCTAATGGGTGAAGACGCATTGATTTACCTGAAACCAATACTGGTTCGAATGCTTGAATACCTAATCTATGCAATGTAGGCGCACGGTTAAGTAATACTGGATGTTCCTTAATTACGTCATCCAATACATCGAATACTTCTTCATCTTTACGTTCGATTTGACGTTTAGCAGACTTAATGTTTGAAGCACTACCACGTTTTACAAGTTCTTTCATAATGAAAGGCTTGAATAATTCCATGGCCATTGGAACTGGAAGTCCCATTTGGTTGAACTTCAAGAATGGTCCAACATCAATAACAGAACGACCAGAGTAGTCAACACGCTTACCAAGTAAGTTTTGTCTGAAACGACCTTGCTTACCTTTAAGCATGTGTGATAGTGACTTAAGTGGACGGTTACCAGGACCGGCAACAGGACGACCACGACGACCGTTATCGATTAAAGCATCAACAGCTTCTTGTAGCATACGTTTTTCGTTTTGAACGATGATACCAGGAGCATGTAGATCTAATAATCTCTTTAGACGGTTATTTCTGTTAATAACACGACGGTACAAGTCATTTAAGTCAGAAGTGGCGAAACGGCCACCTTCTAGTTGTACCATTGGTCTTAAGTCAGGTGGAATAACTGGAATTGCTTCCATTACCATCCATGACAAGTCATTACCTGATTGTAGGAAGGCTTCTAGAATATCTAGACGTCTAACCGCTCTAACACGCTTTTGACCAGTAGCCTTCTTTAGTTCATCTTTTAGTTCAGCAACTTCTTTATTGATATCAACATTGTTCAATAAAGTTCTAATTGCTTCAGCACCAATCTTAGCTTCGAAACGGTTACCGTATTCAAGTTTCTTTTCACGGTAATCTTGTTCTGAGATTAGTTGCTTGTTTTCTAGTGGAGTATCACCAGGATCTGTAACAACGTATGAAGCAAAGTAGATAATTTCTTCCAAAGCACGTGGGCTCATGTCTAACACAAGACCCATACGACTTGGAATTCCTTTGAAGTACCAAATGTGAGTTACTGGAGCAGCTAATTCAATGTGACCCATACGTTCACGACGTACTTTAGCACGTGTAACTTCTACTCCACAACGATCACAGACGATACCCTTGTATCTAATACGTTTATATTTACCACAAGCACATTCCCAATCCTTTGTAGGACCGAAAATTCTTTCGTCGAATAGACCATCTTTTTCTGGTTTTAAAGTTCTGTAGTTGATAGTTTCTGGCTTTTTAACTTCACCAAATGACCAACTACGAATTTTATCAGAAGAAGCTAATCCAATTTGCATGCTTGAAAATTTGTTTACATCGACCAATGGATAGTCCCCTTTCTTTATTCCTTAAAGTTGGTGTTTGCTTTATCGTCTTGTTCAGACTTTTCTTCATCTTTTTCTTCTTGTTCTTTCTTTTGCTTTTCAGCTAGTTTGCTTAAAGCATCAACGTTAACAACACCGTCGTCTTCTTCGCTGTCTAAGTCACGAAGTTCGATTTCTTGGTTGTCTTCGTTAAGAACCTTCATGTCTAATCCTAGAGCTTGAAGTTCTTTTACAAGAACACGGAATGATTCAGGAACACCTGGCTTAGGAATTGGTTCACCCTTAACAATAGCTTCGTATGTCTTAACACGACCAACAACGTCATCTGACTTGTAAGTCAAGATTTCTTGTAGTGTGTATGCGGCACCATAAGCTTCTAGGGCCCAAACTTCCATTTCACCAAAACGTTGTCCACCAAATTGTGCTTTACCACCAAGTGGTTGTTGAGTAACTAGTGAGTAAGGTCCAATTGAACGAGCATGGATCTTATCGTCAACCATGTGAGCAAGTTTCAAGTAGTGCATTACACCAACTGCTACACGTTTATCGAATGGTTCACCGGTTCTACCATCGTAAACAACTGACTTACCGTCTGAAGCCATACCAGCTTCCTTAACAGCGTCCCAGATATCTGAATCACGAGCACCGTCGAATACCGGAGTACTTACGTGGATACCTAGTTTTTTAGCAGCCATACCTAAGTGTAATTCAAGAACTTGTCCAATGTTCATACGTGAAGGCACACCCATGGGACTCAATAGGATATCAATTGGAGTACCATCTGGTAAGTAAGGCATATCTTCTTCAGGAATAACAATGGAAACAGTACCCTTGTTACCGTGACGACCAGACATCTTGTCCCCTACTTGGATCTTACGTTTTTGAGCAATGTAAACTCGAACCATCTTGTTTACACCTGGTGCTAATTCATCACCATTTTCTCTAGTGAAGACCTTAACGTCTTGAACGATACCGCCCCCACCGTGAGGTACACGTAGTGAAGTATCACGGACTTCTCTAGACTTTTCACCGAAGATAGCATGTAGTAAACGTTCTTCAGCTGATAATTCTGTTACACCCTTAGGAGTAACCTTACCAACTAAGATGTCACCATCATGTACTTCAGCACCAATTCTGATAGTTCCTTCTTCGTCAAGGTTTCTTAAAGCGTCTTCCCCAACGTTAGGAATTTCTCTAGTCATTTCTTCAGGTCCAAGTTTGGTATCTCTAGTTTCTGATTCGTATTCTTCAATATGAATTGAAGTGTATACATCTTCTCGAACTAATCTTTCTGAAATACCAATGGCATCTTCGAAGTTGTAACCTTGCCAAGTCATGAACGCAACAACTGGGTTTTGACCTAAAGCAAGTTCTCCGTTTTCCATTGAAGGACCGTCTGCTAGAATTTCATCAGCGTCAACCTTGTCGTTTACACGAACGATTGGACGTTGGTTGTAGTTCTTACCACCGTTTGAACGTTGGAACTTCATTAGCTTGTAAGTATCTAATGAACCGTCTTCTCTTCTAACACGTACTTCGTCAGCGTCAACGTATTCAACAGTACCTGGGTGTTTACAAATTAAAGCAACACCAGAGTCATGAGCTGCCTTGTATTCAATACCAGTACCAACTAGTGGTGCATGTGGGTTAACCAAAGGAACAGCTTGACGTTGCATGTTGGCACCCATCAAGGCACGGTTGGAGTCATCGTTTTCCAAGAAAGGAATACATGCAGTGGCAACTGAAACTACTTGCTTAGGAGAAACGTCCATGTAGTCAACGTTTTCAATCTTAGTTTCAATATTGTTTGACTTGTATCTTGCCATAACAACATCGTTCTTGAATGATCCGTCTTCATTTAATGGAGAGTTAGCTTGAGCAACTACGAAGTTATCTTCTTCGTCAGCTGATAAGTAATCAATCTTATCAGTTACTTTGTGAGTATCCCATGATACACGACGGTAAGGTGTTTCCACGAAACCGTACTTGTTAACCTTAGAATAACTTGAAAGTGAGTTAATCAAACCAATGTTAGGACCTTCAGGAGTTTCAATAGGACAAATACGACCATAGTGAGTGTAGTGAACGTCACGAACTTCGTATCCGGCACGGTCTCTGGTCAAACCACCAGGTCCCAATGCAGATAGACGACGTTTATGAGTTAATTCACCCAATGGGTTAGTTTGGTCCATGAATTGTGACAATTGTGATGAACCAAAGAATTCCTTAATTGAAGCTACTACAGGACGAATGTTGATTAATTGTTGTGGAGTAACAGTAGTAGTGTCTTGAATTGACATACGTTCTCTTACTACACGTTCCATTCTTGCTAGACCAATTCTGAATTGGTTTTGTAGTAATTCACCAACAGAACGGATACGACGGTTACCTAAATGGTCAATATCATCAGGTTCACCAATTCCTTCTTGCAAGTTGAAGAAGTAGTTGATAGCAGAAATGATATCTGCTGGAGTGATGTGATGGTAATCCAATGAGATGTTGTCGTTTCCAATCATGTTAACAACATGATCTGGGTCTTTTTCTGATTGTACTTTGATGATTTGTACAGTCATTGGTTCTGGAACAACTGATTGTTCTGAAGGGTTGAAAGTGTATGCCTTGAAGTCTTCGCGGTCCAAGTATGGAGCTAATTCCTTCATGACATTCTTATCAATTACAGTACCCTTCTTAGCAATAATTTCACCAGTATCTGGATCAGCTAAAGTTTCAGCAAGGGTTAATCCTAGTAAACGAGTCTTTAGGCTTAACTTGTTGTTAGTCTTGTATCTACCAACAGGAGCCATGTCGTAACGTTTTGGATCGAAGAAACGAGTAGTCAATAGGCTACGAGATGAATCAGCAGTCTTAGGTTCACCCGGACGTAGACGTTCGTAAATGTCCTTTAATGCTTCTTCAACACGTGAATCTTCTGTGTCTTTGTGGACATCTTTTTCAAGAGTCAATGAAAGACTATCATTGCTACCCAAAATTTGAGTAATTTCGTCATCTGAACCGAAACCTAATGCACGAACTAGTTCAGTAATTGGTAGCTTTCTAGTTCTATCAATACGAACGTATGATAAGTTCTTTGCGTCAGTTTCGAATTCCATCCAGGCACCACGGTTAGGAATTACAGTAGTACCATAGCTGATACGTCCATTCTTGTCTTCTTCTTTGTGGAAGAATACACCAGGAGAACGAACTAATTGTGAAACAATTACACGTTCTGCCCCGTTAATAATGAAAGTACCTTGATCAGTCATCAATGGGAAATCGCCAAAGAATACATCTTGGGTCTTAATTTCACCAGTTTCATGATTGGTCAATTTCAATGTGATATGAAGTGGAGCTGAGTAGTTAGCCTCATGATCTCTTGCTTCATTAACAGTGTACTTAGGTTCTAATAATTGGTAATCAACGAATTCTAAGGATAGTTTTCCTTGGAAATCATCAATTGGCATAATGCTGTTAAACATTTCACGCAAACCTTCATCTAAGAACCACTTGTATGAATCGGTTTGAATTTCAATTAAATTAGGTAAATCAAGAACTTCCTTGATTTGAGAGTAACTTCTACGAATACGGTGTTTACCATATTTAACTAAATGTCCTGCCAAGTTCTTCACCCCTCCAAAAATTTCTACGTAAGTGAAATATTACAATTGTGTTACAAATGCATTTTTTTACCCTTTTTATCTAAAAATGAGCAAAAAAAAACCAAAATAAGCAATTCAAATTGAAGCTTATTTTTGGTTAATATAGGCGTGTCTGACGGACAATAGATCGCCGACACACATTTCACTTCGTAGTTATATATTTAGTATGATACTCTCGAAGGTATATAAAGTCAAGATTTAGACAATAAAAAAGAGGGATAATTCCCTCTTTTTTATTATGCCTTAACGGCTTCTTTTTTAGTGATTGTAATCTTGCCTTTAGATGCTCCGATTGAAACGTCATCCCCTGGTTTAATTTCACCAGAAAGAATTTCTTCAGAAACTTTATCTTCAACATCGTTTTGCAACGCACGACGGATTGGACGCGCACCGTATTCAGGATTGAAACCATTCTTAGCAATTAATTCGATTGCTGCTGGAGTCATCTTCACGTTGATGCCTAAGTCGTGAACTCGTTTCAATAAATCGTTAGCCATTAGCTTAACAATTTCTTGAACTTGTTTTTCGTTTAGTTCGTGGAAGATGATTGTTTCATCGATACGGTTTAAGAATTCTGGTCTGAAGAATCTCTTCATTTGTTCTTCGACCGTCTTTCTCATTAGCTTGTAGTTTTCATCGTCATGATCTAGTTCAGCACCAAAACCAACAGTCTTCTTATCACGTAGTGTTCTAGCACCTAGGTTAGAAGTCATGATTAGGACAGTATTTCTAAAGTCGACATGTCTACCTTTAGAATCTGTTAGGTATCCATCATCTAATACTTGTAGTAACAAGTTGAAGACATCTGGATGAGCCTTTTCTACTTCATCGAATAGGACAACTGAGTATGGATGTTGTCTTACCTTTTCGGTCAATTGGCCACCTTCATCGTATCCAACGTATCCTGGAGCTGAACCAACCATTCGAGAAGCTGATTCCTTTTGCATGTATTCTGACATATCAATTCTGATAATGTCATCCTTTGAACCAAACATTTCTTCAGCTAAGTCCTTAGCTAATTCAGTCTTACCAACACCGGTAGGACCTAAGAAGATGAATGAACCGATTGGTCTATTTGGATCCTTGATTCCACTTCTAGCACGTCTAATTGCACGTGATACGGCAGAAACGGCTTCGTTTTGACCAATAATCTTCTTGTGTAGGATTGATTCTAGGTTAACCAAACGCTTGCTGTCAGCCTTAGTCATCTTAGTTACTGGAACCCCAGTCCATTCTGAGACAACCTTAGCGACATCTTCACCGGTTTCTTCGATATCGAAGTTGTGGTCTTCTTGACGTTGCTTTTTGATATCAGCGGTTTCTTGACGCTTAGTCTTTAGTTCTTCTTGTAGTTCTTGTTCCTTTTGACGAAGTGAAACGGCATCTTCGAAGCGTTGTTCTTCGATGGCACTTTCCATTTGAGTACTGTATTCGTTAATCTTGTTTTCTAGTTCTTCTAATGGATTGTTTTCGTCTAGGTTGTTGATTCTAACCATTGCGGCTGCTTCATCCATCAAGTCGATTGCCTTATCAGGTAGGAAACGGTTGCTGATGTATCTGCTTGATAAATCAACGGCCTTTTCAATCGCATCATCGGTAATCTTTACTTGGTGGTGGCTTTCGTACTTAGGACGAATTCCCTTTAGGATTTCGACAGCTTCATCTCTAGTAGGTTCATCAACTGAAACAGTTGCGAATCTTCTAGCTAATGCACCATCTTTTTCGATGTACTTTTGGTATTCATCCAAAGTAGTAGCACCGATGGTTTGAAGATCTCCTCTTGCAAGCGCAGGCTTTAGGATGTTAGAAGCATCGATAGCTCCTTCAGCACCACCGGCACCCATTAGAGTGTGTAGTTCATCAATGAATAGGATTACATTACCAACTGACTTGATTTCACTGATAATCTTCATTAAACGTTTTTCAAACTCACCACGGTACTTAGTACCAGCGACTAGAGTTCCCATTTCAAGCATCATAATACGCTTATTTTGCATGTCTTCTGGAACTTGTCTGTGAGCAACCTTTAGTGCCAAGCCTTCAACAACAGCAGTCTTACCTACCCCTGCTTCCCCGATTAGCACTGGGTTGTTCTTAGTACGACGACTAAGGATTTGAATTACACGTTTGATAACATCGTCTCTACCAATAGTAGGATCAATTAGACCATCTTTGGCTGACTTAGTAAGGTCAGTAGCAAGTGAGTCTAATGTAGGAGTAGTTCCATTGTTTCGAGCTGCTCTAGTTCCTGGTAGTGGAATGTTCTTTGAGTTTGAACTTGAATCGCCTGGGAATCCCATCTTGCGTAATAGCACCTTCTTTACGTCGTTTACTTCGACCACGTTTAGTGCCACTAGAATTCTAGCAGCTAAAGTGTCTGGAGTATCTAAGATGGCAAGTAATAAGTGTTCTGTTCCTATCTTAATTGCACCGTATTTCTTCGCAATTTGGCCAGATAAGGTCAAGATTGCTTCAGCCTTAGGTGAGTATGGTAGGTATGTGTCCTTGTCTGAATCGGTTAAGTTACCGTATCCAACCAAGATTTCCATTTCGCCTTTAATATCATCTTCGTGTACATCGCATTGCTTTAAGGCTGACTTTGCGATGCCGTTATCTTCCATAGATAAAGCTAGTAATAAGTGTTCTGTCCCAATCCCTTGGTGGCCAAACACTTTGGCTTGTTCTTGTGCCAAAATCAATACGTTCTTTGCGCTTGGAGTAAAAATGTTATCCATATCGTGCCTCACTTTCTAGCTTTTGTATCTTAAATGATCAAGTATTGCGACCATTATATTCGCTCTAATCTCATTTTCAAGTAGTTTGTTGCCAACGGCTAGTGTCTGCTTGTTAATAGATGCTAACACTAAATCGGCTTCATTGTCAGTAATTAGATCATTTAACACCAAAGTGTTGATAATTGCTTTACCCTCACGTTGTGTTAAATCGTCGCCAATGGCATTAATCAGCGTATCTAAAATATCTATATTATCAAGCAGCTTCACCTTTTCAATGCGGATATATCCACCGCCACCACGTTTACTTTCGACTACGTATCCATTTTGAATGGTAAACCTAGTCTTAATAACGTAGTTAATTTGTGATGGAACCACATCAAAATGGCTGGCAATATCAGATCTACTTATTTCGACTCTCTCGTCTTCAGCAATCATTTCCTTTAAATACTTCTCAATAATATCCGAAATATTCTTACCCTGCATAATACCACCTCTTTCTTTGACTAATTCTGACTATAATTATACGGACTTATATTGAAAATGCAAAGATTTTTAACGAAAAACAAAAAAGAGAAAACAAATTAATGTTTTCTCTTTTGGTTATATTATCGGGAAGACAGGATTCGAACCTGCGACCCCCTGGTCCCAAACCAGGTGCTCTACCAAGCTGAGCTACTTCCCGAAAATAAAAAAATGCACCCAGTAGGAGTCGAACCTACAACCTTCTGATTCGTAGTCAGACACTCTATCCAGTTGCGCTATGGGTGCATAATAGTATTAAATTATTGAAATGCCGAGGACCGGGATCGAACCGGTACGGTTATCACTAACCGCAGGATTTTAAGTCCTGTGCGTCTGCCAATTCCGCCACCCCGGCAGAACTATGCAAAAGCGGAAGACGGGATTCGAACCCGCGACCCCCACCATGGCAAGGTGATGTTCTACCACTGAACTACTTCCGCATAATGCCGACTAGATGATTCGAACACCCGACCTCTTCATTACTAGTGAAGCGCTCTAGCCAACTGAGCTAAGTCGGCAGCAATTATGCAAATTGCAAATGCGGGCGAAGGGATTCGAACCCCCACTTCCATAAGGAAACTAGAACCTAAATCTAGCGCGTCTGCCAGTTCCGCCACGCCCGCATGATTATATTAAAATGTATATGGCATAGAGCCAATGAGCCGTGGCAGGTTCGAACTGCCGACCCTCTGATTAAAAGTCAGATGCTCTACCGGCTGAGCTAACGGCTCATATGGAGGATACAGGGCTCGAACCTGTGACCTCCTGCTTGTAAGGCAGATGCTCTCCCAACTGAGCTAATCCTCCATGAGGTCTTCCAAGTTATCTCTTAACAAGACAACTATTTAATAATATCATTTCTTTCAAGTGATGTCAACAAGAAATTTTACTTAATTGTTGATATGACTTGCTTCTGAGCCGTTCTCTTTAACTCAACAAAAGATATTATATCTAAATTTCTGCTATCTGTCTACCCTTTTTTTCAAAAAAATAAAAAAGCGACAATCTTTCGATTATCGCTTTAGTTATAACTATTCAATTAGTCTTCTTTTTCGATCTTAGTCTTACCACCCATGTATGGTTGTAGTACTTCTGGAATGTTGATTGATCCATCTTCATTTTGGAAGTTTTCTAAGATAGCAGCTACAGTTCTACCAACAGCTAAGCCAGAACCGTTTAGAGTGTGAACATATTGTAGTTTACCATTTTCATCCCTGTATTGGATGTGTGCACGACGTGCTTGAAAATCAGTGGTGTTTGAACAACTTGAGATTTCACGGTAACGACCTTGAGCTGGCATCCATACTTCGATGTCATGAGTCATTGCAGCAGTGAAACTCATGTCACTAGTAGTTAATGTGATTACATGGTAAGGAATACCTAGCATCTTCAATAGATCTTCTGCATGTGCAGTAATGCTTTCTAGTGCATCCCATGATTGTTCAGGTTTAGTGAATTGAACCATTTCTACCTTATTGAATTGGTGTAGACGAATTAGACCTCTTGTGTCTCTTCCGGCACTACCAGCTTCTGATCTAAATGCTGGTGATAGTGCAGTGAACTTAACTGGTAGTTTGTCTGCATCCATTACTTCATCTCTGTAGTAGTTTACCAATGGAACTTCGGCAGTAGGAATCATTGTTAAATCACTGTCAGCAATTTCGAAACCGGCCTTTGTTTCCTTAAACTTAGGGAATTGACCAGTACCAAACATTGATGCTGAGTTTACCATGTATGGTGGTAATACTTCTTTATAACCAGCCTTAGCATTTTGGTCTAAGTAGAAGTTGTAAATAGCACGTTCTAGCTGTGCACCTGCACCCATGTAGTAAACAAAACGACTACCGGCAACCTTAGCACTTGCTTCGAAGTCTAAGATGCCTAACTTTTCACCTAAGTCCCAGTGATGTTTTGGTTCGAAGTCAAACTTACGTGGTTCACCGTATTTTCTTAGTTCAACGGCACCTTCTTCAGTCAAACTAACTGGAACGTCATCTGCTGGAATGTTTGGTAAGTGCGCCGCTAAGTCTTGTTGATCTTGTTCAACTTTTTCAAGTTGTTCATCTAATTCCTTAACTTCCTTACCTACTTGTTGCATTTCAGCGATGGCGTCAGCAGCGTCTTCCTTGTTACGCTTTGCTTCAGCAATTTTCTTTGATACTTCGTTCTTCTTAGCTTTTAATCCTTCACTTTTTACGATTAGTTCACGACGCTTTTCATCGTAACCTAATAGTTCATCGATTGTTTCAGCTTTGATATTTCTAGTAGCTAACTTTTCCTTTACCCAGTCAGCGTTTTGACGAATCATTTTCATATCTAACATAGTAAATACCTCCAATTTTGCAAATAAAAAAGAAGACCTCCATCCATTGGGACGAAGGTCTTCTTTTCGCGGTACCACCCAAGTTCTTAGCACATGCTAAACACTCGTTTGGAGATAACGGTCACCTGCCGTGTAGCATTACCTACCCGCTTTTGCGTATGCCGGAATTTCGACTTGCAATTCACACCAACCATTGCATCTCTTTGTTGTCTACTTAAAAACATACCTTGCGTTTATTTGTTGACTCAATAGTATTATAAAAAAATGTGATTGGCAACTATTTTAAGTTCAATTCAGCAATTTTTTCATCAATTTGTTTTAGAACTGCTGCTAAATCTTCTTCGTTTTCGATAAAGTCAAACTTATCACCGTCGATTTGCATCTTAGGAGATAAATTGTAGTTGTCATACCAGTCGTTGTAACGACTATTTAAGTCTTGGTAATAGTTGTATAGTTCTGGATCTTTATCCACTTGTTCGTAACTTCTACCACGTTTTTTGATTCGTTTTAACATGGTATCGAATGAAATGTTGATGTGGATTAATAAATCAGGATTCTTTTGGTTCAATGAACCAGGAATTTCTTCCATCATATTTTCCAACAATGAATCGTAGATATCAGCTTCAGTTGAAGTGGCACGTTTCATATCAGCATTCAATCTAAATAGTAATGAATCTTCGTAGATAGAACGGTCCATAACACTTAACTTTTCGTTGTGGGCCTTTTCAATATTGTTTAGACGTGTATTTAAGAAGTAAATTTGTAATAAGAATGCATACTTCTTAGGATCCTTGTAAAACAATGGAAGAATTTCGTTATCGTCCACTGATTCGTAATACCCAGTTGAATCAAGATGAGCAGATAGGATCTTAGTTAAAGAGGTTTTTCCGGCTCCAATGGTTCCAGCAAGTACTATCATAATAATCTCCTTAATTTCGTTTTCTAATATACTATTTTAATACATTCAAGTCGTTTTGAATATGAAGAAATTGATGGCAAACAAAAAAGATGCCGTTAAAACGGCATCTTCATTATATTATTTTTCTTCATCTCTTAAATCAGAAGGAGATACATCAACCTTATCTAGAGGAATTAGATGTGTCTTGTGCTTAATCTTGTAACCAATGTATAGAATTAATACAAGTGGTACTGAGATGTAAGTAATTCCGATTTGTTCCCAATCCCAGTTAGCAAATGAGTTTACGTTTTGACCACAAATAACTAGGATACATAGAATTAAAGTAATGATTGGTCCAATTGGGAACCAAGTAGCATGGTACTTCAATTCATCTAGTGAATGACCTTGCTTGATGAAGGCTCTTCTGAAACGGTAATGTGATAGTGCAATTCCGACCCAAGCAATAAAACCAGTAAGACCAGAAGCGGCAACTAACCATAGATAAATTTGTGGACCTTCGATACTTGTAATGAAAGTAAGTAATGCAATCACAGTAGTAACTGTTAAGGCACCAACTGGAATACCGCGACGGTTAGTCTTACCCATAGCCTTAGGAGCGAATCCTTGGTGAGCCATTGAGTAAAGCATTCTAGTTGAAGCATACATTCCTGAGTTAGCTGATGAAATGACTGAAGTTAAGATAACAGCGTTCATAATAGAAGCAGCGGCTGCTAAACCAGCACGCTTGAATACGATTGTAAATGGACTAATTGCAACATCGGTAGCACTTGAACCTAATAGATCAGGACTAGTGTAAGGAATGATTGCACCAATTACGAAGATTGCTAGGATGTAGAATAAGATAATTCTCCAGAAAACATCCTTGATCGCACGTGGAACGGCTTCTCTTGGGTTATCTGATTCACCAGCAGTAATACCAACTAATTCAGTTCCTTGGAATGAGAAACCAGCGACTACGAATACCGCTAAAATCATTGGAATACCACCAACGAATGGCGCTTGCTTGTAAGTGAAGTTAGATAAACCAATGTAGTGGCCACCCATGATACCAAAAATGGTTAAAACACCAACAGCTAAGAAGATAAAGATTGTAATAACCTTAATCAATGACATCCAGAATTCTGTTTCACCGAATGACTTAACTGATAATGCGTTCACACAAAGGATTAGTGCTAATGTAATCGCACTGAAAATCCAACCTGGCATGTGTGGTAACCAGAACTTCATTACTAAAGCTGCAGTTGAGATATCAACGGCAACGGTAATGGCCCAGTTGAACCAGTAGTTCCAACCCATGGCAAATCCAAGCGCTGGGTCAACGTACTTACCTGCGTAAGCCGCGAATGAACCTGAGATAGGTGTGTTGGTTGCCATTTCACCTAAACTAGTCATTAAAAAGTAAACCATTAGTCCCATTAATAAGTAAGCAACTAATGCTCCACCAGGTCCCGCTTGGCTAATAACTGAACCAGAGGCAACGAATAGACCGGTACCGATTGAACCACCTAAGGCAATCATAGAAACGTGTCTAGTCTTTAAACCTCTCTTTACATGATTATTTGAGTTTTCACTCATGATGTATTTCACCCTCTATAAGTATTTCTAAGAGGTGCCGATAATAACTAAAAAAGTCTCTTCCTGTAAACACAAGAAGAGACCATAATAATTTCTTTTAATTATTGATCACAAAGCACTCCGTGGAATCAACCACGACAGTCTCTAGCCTATTAAGCTAGAACCCAACAAACTCGATTCATAAGGAATCGGTCGTTTCGGCAGACATCCCCTTTCACCATCAATCGTTGTCGCCCTATCGACTCATGATGGCTACTTTTGTCAGCTGCGCCTCTTCTTAGATTTCTACAACATTATATATTAATGTCTTTACGATTACAATACTATTTTACTTTCATTTCAAAAACGAGGTTGTCTTCGTATTCATCCACCTGTGTAAAACCTAAACTGTGTAAAACTTTTTGCGAAGGTAAATTACGGGCTTCAACCGTTGCTTCGACCACCTTTACGGGTGCTTTTAGACAATTTAAAACCTCACCCAATGCATAGGTCATGTATCCACGCTGTTGATAACTTGTGTTAATAAAGTAACCTAATTCGATATTTTCGTAATCTGGTTCGAAGTTATCCCCAATTTCAGGAAAAATATTAATAATCCCGATTAGTTTTCCACCGTTGATAAGTCGAATTGCATACGTTTTATTGGTATCATTTTCGGATTCGAACAGCATATGCGCCTTTCTTTCATCGTTAACTGGCTCAAAGCCGGTCTTTTGGGCTAGTTGTTCATCGCGCATCATTTCATAATAGTCGGCAAAATCATCTGTGCGTAACTCAGTGACTGCCACTTCTTTTTCAGGTGAATTATTCTTTTTATCCACAATCATTATCTCCTTGCGTTAAAATATATGTAAAACATATTTGAGAGGTGCTTACATGAGAATCATCAGAGAATCGATTCGTCAAAACTCAAACGCTTTTCTTCAAGGATATCTTAAATCAGCAGATGTGCAAACTAATCAATACAAATATCCTGCCGTAATCGTCGTTCCCGGTGGATCTTATACTCACATTTCACTCCACCAAGCAGAAAGCTTTGCACTCAATTTCAGTGCCAACGGTTACCAAAGTTTCTATCTAAGATACACATTCGAACAAGAAGCAATGCCACTAATGCCCAATCCAATAGAGGAATTGGCCAACAGCATCAAGTACATTCGAGAACACGCCAACGAATTCAATATCGATGAAAATAGAATCGTGATTGCCGGATTCTCGATTGGTGGTCATATCTGTAGTCTCTACAATGACTTTTACCACACCGATTGGATGCAAAAACTAGCCGATGTGGATAACGCAAATATTTTAAAACCAAATGCGGTTATACTAAGCTACCCTGTGACTAACTTGACCTGTGGTTTTCCCAAGGACAAGGAAAGTATCCTCAACTGGGTATCAGATGAACAACAAGTAAAGGCTGACGAACACGTTTCAGCTAAAAACATGCCAACATTTATCTGGCACACCGCCGACGATCCATTCGTCCCTGTGGAAAATGCCCTTAAGTATTCCATCAAGTTAAACGAATACAATGTGGATAATGAATTACACATCTTCCACCACGGTCCTCACGGAATGGGCCTCGCCAATAACATTACATCCTGGAACGAAGATTCCAATAATGCCCGTGTCGCCGAATGGTTTGACCTTGCCATTACCTGGTTAAATGAAATCTGGGCAAAATAAAAGAACTGATGAAATTCATCAGTTCTTTTTTATTATAGGTATGAATGTAAAACTGGACGCCAGTGTTGTTTTAATCTTGGCGCATATCTTACATATAACATTTCAGATACTTGTACCCAAGTGTAACCGATAACTACGGCACCAACAGTGTCAGTTGGGAAGTGGGCATTTAGATAAATTCTAGATACCATTACCAATAGGACAAATAAAAATGTTAGTACATATAGTAGTCTTCTGATTAAGTTACTTTGGATATGTGGAAGAATGACAATCCATACAACCGCAATCACGATGAAGATACCTAATACGTGTCCACTTGGGAAACTAAATCCGGTATCAGACGCGCTGTGGAATACTGGACGATCACGTCTAACAATGTTTTTAACGATGAATCCAATTACGTCAGCACCAGCTAAAGTAAAGATTCCCCATAAAGCTTGAAGCTTAAACTTGAATCCCCACATAAAGAATGCCAAAACGAAAATCCAGATGATATCCATCTTGGGACTAGCTAAAGTGGTAGCCATATGCATGATTGTATCCTTGAATCCGCCAGTAGTTTTTTGGATTTGACCGATAAAGATTGAGTCAAGAAATCTTAGGTAGCCTGAGTCAATCATTACCGATGCAGTAATAAATAATGATAAAACTAACCCAACGAAAAGCCTAATACCGCGGGTGTAATCCTTATCGATGATCATAATGCATCGATCCTCCTAATCACTTTTTAATGCCATTATACCACAGCTAACACCATTCTTAAGGGTATTTTCTAATTTTGGAACTTGGAATAGGTGCAAAGAAACTAATAATTGTTATAATATTAAGTAATTTATAATTTTAGGAGGAGCTACAAATGATTGAAACAGTCATTCTAATGATTGTCATCGGTGTCCTAGCGGGTATCGGTGGCGCTGTCCTAGGATTGGGTGGTGGAATTATCGTCACCCCCGTCCTAACACTCTTCTTCCATTTAGATATTAAATACGCTATCGGGGCCAGTATCGTTGTGGTTATCGCCACTAGTTCTGGATCTACAATCGCTTATCTAAAAGATGAAGTATTAAACTTACGTGTTGCAATGTTTTTAGAAATTGCCACTACTATTGGTGCATTATCTGGGGCCTTACTTACAGGAATTCTAGAGCCTAAATACCTTTACATACTATTTGGACTATTACTACTATTCTCCGCATTTAACATGGTCAAGAAACTATTGAACAAAAACAAGTCCAATCTAAGCACCAAAGATGATAAATTAGCTGAAAAACTTCGTCTTAACTCAAGTTACTACGATAAAGCTGAAAAGAAACAAATAGACTACAAGGTGGAAAACATCCCCGGTGGACTATCCGTAATGTTTGGTGCCGGTCTTGCTTCCGGGCTACTAGGAATTGGTTCAGGTGCCTTCAAGGTAATCGCAATGGATACCTTCATGAAGATGCCTTTAAAACCATCAAGTGCAACTAGTAACCTAATGATGGGAGTTACCGCAGCTGCTTCAGCAACAGTGTACTTCTTCAACGGTTCAATCTTGCCACAAGTGGCCGTGCCATTAGCACTAGGAATTCTAGTTGGTGCGACAATCGGTTCTCGTGTCATGCAAGTGCTTCCTGCTAGATGGATTCGTATTATCTTCGTCCCTATCATGTTCTACATCGCATGTAGCATGTTATACAAAGGATTCTAGGAGGTTAGATCATGAATACACAACAACCAGCAACTAAAGAAGAAATGAATCGTATCGAATTAGTAATCGGAAAGATTTTACGTGTCGGTGTTGTCATCTCAGCTACCATCATGATTATTGGATTATTACTACTTCTAATCACCGGTAAGTCTGGATATGCTCACGACGCATTCCCTACTACTTTTAAAGCCATCTTTAGTGGCATTGCGACATTAAAACCATACGCGATTATGATGCTTGGAATCTTTTGTCTAATCCTTACTCCCGTATTAAGAGTAATCGTATCAATCTATTCCTTCTACAAGGAAAAAGATATGCTATACGTTTGGATTACCACATTCGTTCTAATCGTTTTAATCATCAGTTTCTTCTTCGGATAAAACGCAAAATAAAAAGCAACGAGATTATCTCGTTGCTTTTTTTGTTCTCAAATATGTTTTCAATCTTAAGTATAGTTGGTTTAAAAATTCCGCAAACAAGAAACCAGATGCGATTCCACCAGCGATGAAGATGACTTGGATCAAGTTGGACTTGGCTAGCGCATAGTTACCAATTGCTAGGCACTTCATAACTTGATAAGCCTGCCCTCCAGGAACTAGTGGCACCAGCGCTGGAATGTTGAAGATAATGACTGGCATCTTCTTGTAGCGTGATGCAAAGATACTCAATATCCCAACGGTAAAGGTTCCTAAAATATCTGCGGCTAAGTATCCGCCCATGTGAACGTTGACGATATGAAAGACTAACCAGCCAATCAAACTAACGATTCCGGCCATGTTCAATGCTTTTCTGGGTAGATTAATTAATAAACCAAATCCGATGGTGGCGAAATAAACGCACACACTATAAATAATTACGGTTACCAATATAAATCACCCCAAAATCTTAATTGCCATTGCCACACCAAAGCCTAGTGCACAGGCGCTCATAATCGCTTCAATTCCTCTAGATGGACCCGATACCAAGTTACCAGATAACGTATCTCTTACCGCATTGGTAATTGGTACCCCGGGAACTAGTGGCATCAACCCCCCAATGATTAAATCATCGGCACTCTTGGCGATTCCCGCTCGAATAATTAGAATCGACATAAAGCCGATACAAATCGCCGCAATGAATTCATTTAAGAAACGAATGTCCGTGTAGTGATCGGTCAAACAATAGATGCACCACCCCATCATTCCAACGAATCCGGCTGCCCAGAAATCGGTGTAGTTACTTCTAAATACCACTTCCAGAGTGGAACTAACCATAAACGCACCAATCATTTGAAGCCAGAATGGGAATGGTCTAACATCCTTGTCCATTTTCTTTAAACGGCGATAGAATTCACCAAGTGAGATTTTCTTATCAGCGAACTGACGAGAGTAATCATTAACCGTTGATACCTTCTCCAAATCAAACGTTCTTTTATCAATTGCTGTGACCTGTGACCCCATATCAGGCGTTGCTGACATGATAATCCCGGTCAAAGTAACGTACGCCCTAGCCTCGGTGGCCCCGGCATTTCTTGAAATCCGATCAATGGTATCGGTGACTCTGACCATTTCAGATCCATTTTCAATCATAATCTTTCCAGCAAGTAGACAGGTCTCAACGACTAACTTACTTCTTTGTCTTTCGTTCAACCATCTCACCTCCGTGTCATCTAATGTTTTTCTAATTATAACATTGATTATGATGATAATAAAAAAGACTGAATTTTTCAATTCAGTCTTTTAATTAATCAGCATTTCTTATAAATACGTAGTGAGAAGCCTTGTAGCTAATGTCACTTTCTTGATTATCAGTTAGATTTTGGACTGTTACCGGTCCTTCAAATGGTGAATGCTTAATTACCTTAAGCTTGTCGCCAATATCTAATTGAATGTCGCCTAAATATGTTAGTAGGTCGTGATTATCGATGAAACGGTCAACAACGACTGTTTCGCCGTCATCAGCATCATTTAATAGGCGATGGCTATCTTCTTTATAGTGTCCTGACATGTTCGGAATAACTCCTCCATGTGGACAGTGAGATGGGTTCCCCAATTTTTTGTACATTGCTTCTAGCAATCTACCACTGGTAGAATGTTCCAACACTTCAGCTTCTTTATCAACATCTGGAAGTGGATATCCTAGTTCGTTTACTAAAAAACTTTCCCAAATACGGTGTTTTCTAACTAGGACTTCAGCTAACTTGATTCCGTCGTCAGTTAAGGACACTCCAGAGTATGGTTCGTGTTCAACTAATCCTTCATCTAATAGCTTGTTAACCATTTCAGTAACTGATCCTGGTGCAATGTCCAAACTAATGGCAATCCTCTTGTTGGATACCTTTTCTTTGGTTCCACCTAGCTCAAAAATAATTTTTAAATAGTCCTCTTTTTTTGGGGTCATTTTTATATCCATGTCTCCTAAATTCAAATCTACTAAAGAGTATCTTACAACTTTATATACTATTTTACCATTTTTATTTCTATTTTTCGGGGAAAATTATATAATTAAGGCGAGATATTAAATATTAATATCTACGATACGAAAGTGAGGCGTTTTTATGGGAGAAAAGTTATTCAGTTTCGATGAGCTTAGCGAACAAGCCAAAGTTACTAGTATCAAGTCATTCAGCGAATTTTACGTTCGTTGTTACAGAAGCCAAAACATGGAGATTTTAAGTCAGGTTCCTGACCAATCGATGTTATGGCAAATCAATCAGGAGGTCTACCGCAACAAGTTCGAATCATTAGAACATGCTGCCAAGGACACCATCATTTATTGTAGTCATAGCTATGCCAAGTTATTGGGCGAATTAGATATGAAATACTTCGCCAATGGTAATAGCGAAATCACTTGGAACGAGTGGTATGACAGACAATTTGTAGCTGCTCCACACGGGGTATAATTTAAAAGGCCGTTTTTCAAAACAAAAAAGACTCTTTTCGTTTTGAAAAGCGTCTTTTTTTATTTTCTCTATTAATCAATATCGTTTCTGGAATCGAGATATAAATCCTCTTTCTTCCCGCGTTCTACTTCGGCTTGAAGTGTGACGTGTTCGATGCCGTACTTATCATGTAATAGTTTGGCAACTGGATCATAAATCTTTTCAGCCTCGGAAATTAGCATGTCTTGCATGTTAATGTGCGCTGAGAATACGATACTGTTTTCATCTACCGACCAGATGTGAACGTGGTGAACTCCGGTAATTCCTTCAATGTTCATCATGTCCTTTTGAATTGCATAGCAATCAACTGTTGGTGATCCCTGCATCAAAATCTTAACGGTCTTTTTAATGATTGGATATGCTTCAGCTGAAATGTATAGTGCGACGATGATGGTGATGATTGGATCGACTAGCACCCAATCGAATAACTTAATTAAAATCCCACCTAGGATAACACCAAGTGAAGCTAAAGTATCACTCAATAAATGTAAATATGTAGCTCGAATGTTTAGATTATGCTTTGAACCACGACTTAATAGTAGTGTGGATACCAAATTAGCAACTGTCGAAACCACAGCAACAATTAGCATTAAGTTTCCGTTAATCTGTTCTGGTTTGAATAGTTTTTGCACCCCTTCAACGATTAGGACAACGGAGATAATCACTAGAAATAGTGAATTTAAAAACGCTGAGATAATCTGAGCTCGCTTGTACCCAAAGGTATTCAATTGATTTTGGGGCCTTTGACTAATTCGGTGCGCATAATAACTACCAACTACTGATGCTGAATCAGCAAAATTGTGAAAAGCATCTGATAATAGTGACAAACTTCCTGAAAAAACTCCCCCTAAAAATTCAACTAGCGTAATTAATGAGTTTAAGATTGTCACTGTAAAGAAACGACGTTGCGACATGGCGTTAACATCGTTATGTTCATGTTCGTGCATGATGCCACCTCCTCCATTCAATTTCATTATACCTTTTGTCAGAATACAAAAAAAGCTGATTTAAAAAAATCAGCTTAGGCAATTAACATTGGTTGTTTAATTACTCTTTCGTATGCGTAGTTCATTACGACGTTTGATGAGTCTGTTGCAGAGATTGGAACCACTCTGCCGGTTTCTACAAAGCCAGCTTTCTTGATGACATGTTGCATGCCCAAGTTAAGTGGGTTTGTGTCAATACGAACGCTTTGAACGTTGTCCATTTTTTCCACTGCATTGAAGATGCCTTCAAATAACTTTTGAGCCAATCCTCTACCGTGGTGTCTGTTGGAAACTGCAACGCGGTGAATTGATAGGTAAGGGCCGTCAGTCAACCATTGACCATCAAGATTTTCGTAACTAGTGTCTAGTCCGTCAATCACGGCAGCTGTGCCTAAGATTTCACCATCTTCTTCAAGTACAACAGTCCATCCGTTTACGATGTCGTTCATTAATGATTCTGCATTTGGGTAGCCTGTTTGCCATTGGTTCACACCCTGTTTGGCAAGCAATTCCTTCCCTTCGAAAATAATTTGTTCAATTGCGTTAAAATCTTCGATTTGTGCTCTTCTCATTAACATGATCTAAGCCCCCCTTTTTGTGTTTGATTTAAATATTTAGCATTTTAGCGACTAGAAAATATTACCACCATTTTTCCAAAAAGCAAAGACTTTTTTACAAAAAAATGGACTTTTATGAAAACTCTCATAAAGCCCATCATGACGCACCTTGAGAACATGTTAAAAATCGATAATTTTAGTCCTCAATCATTCGCCAATTTCCTTCAGCTGATTTGGAAATTTGGTTTAGAAAATGAAGAACTGAGGCTGCTCTTTTTTCATCATGTTCGTTTAAAATATTAAGTCCCTTTCCAGAAACCATTGGTTCTCCTAATGAGAAGTTACCATCTTGTAGACTACCTTCTGAGAACGCAACGACTGTTTCACCACTTTCAATTTCAGTGATGATGAAGAACATTGAGAAGTCATCGTCTTCCTTCATGTAAGCAGGCATTGCCCAGATGTTGTCGGCAATTTCTTGCATTTCTTGATCCATGAATTTGTAGTACTTGTGGTTGTCTTGTGTTACTGGTGTTTCTAGCACAAACATCATCTTGTTGAAAACGTCTGCACCTAATTGAATGTTATCTTCCATTATTGATTCTCCTGTTGTTTTAGTTTTTCTTTTAATTTAGTGTTTTCGTCACGCAACTTAGCTAGCTCACTTCTAACTTCACCTAGGATTTGCAGTTGTAATTTTTCAACTTCCAAATCATGAGGTAATTGATTTTGGGTTAAGTGGTCTAGCTTAGCGTGGATAATTCTTAGTTCATGTTCTGATTTTAAGTTAACATGAAAATCATTTTCTGAGTGCAAACGGTCACGTTCAGCGGCACGGTTTTGACTCATCATGATGATGGGTGCTTGAATTGCTGAGAAACAACTCAAGAATAGGTTCAATAGAATGTATGGATATGGATCAAAGTGGACACCAAATAGTGCCAAACCATTAATAACCATCCAAATAATCAAGATGACGATAAAGATGAAGATAAAGGTCCAACTACCCCCAAATCTAGCGACGGCATCGGAAATCTTTTGGCCAAAGGTTAGGCTTTGTTGCAATGCCTCGTTGACGTCTCTGATTTCATAGTTATCGTTTTGTAGTGCCTTGGTCAACTTACGGTTAATCTTTTGACTTTGTTTCAAGTCAGCATTGATTAATGCATCAACGCGAGACATTCGATATCTCAACAGATGGTGAGCACAAATAAAACTGGTGACCTTAGCGCCTGGGTAATCGGCCTTAATTGAATTGGACATTGATTGGGCCAAGTCTCCTAGGTAGAAACCTTCATCAGAATATAGTTGTGCATCATCTACAATACAATGTACTAATTTGGCTTTTTCAGTCATTATGATCCTCCTTCACCACAGATTTCATATCCGTTGGTAATTCAATCTCAAAAGTGCGAACTTGATTTGCTAGTTCATCATTAAACTCTAAGTAGTAAGCGTGAAGTGCTTGGCGGTCAATGCCCCTATCAAGTGGGCCTTGATATAATTCATCTCCCAATAATGGATGACCTAGTGATGTCATGTGAACTCTGATTTGATGGGTTCGACCCGTGTGGAGTTTCAAACGCACCAGTGTGGCATCATCAAATTCTTCGACCTTCCAATATTCGGTCTTGGCATTTTGACCGTCTTCGATGACCTCTCTTCTGAAGTTGTCACCGACACGCCCAATTGGTTTATCAATCATCCCATGTTCATCTAGACCGGTACCATCAACGACAGCATAATACATCTTATCAATCTTGTGTTGAGCCACCTGTTGGTTAGCTAGACTATTGGCCAAACGGTTCTTGGCAACCAAGACAATGCCAGATGTAAAACGATCTAATCGAGTAATCAGGTGTGGTCTTAAATCGGAACTACCCCGTTTTTTTAAATAACCCTTAATGCGGTTGACCAACGTATCGACACGGTTAGACGGTCCCGGCACACTGGTTAACCCCGCTGGTTTGTTCACCACCAACCAGTTATTATCTTCATAGATGACATCGATTGCTTCATAGCTGAATGCAACCTCATCGTCACTTGTTTCCGGTGGAAAGATTACCGTCACTTCGTCTCCCACGACAAGTTTATAATCCAAACCAACTGCGTTACCATTCACTAGAATTGTACCAGTTGATTTAACATCATTATACATCCGATGTGAGACGCCATGGGCACCTAAGAACTTCTTGATACCAGCGTTTTGTTCATCTTGATTTTGCCATGTGAATTGCACAATAATTTCCTCCGAGTTGTATTAATTACCATGTATGTTATATTAACATACTAGAAAAGCAAACTCATATTATTAATGGAAAGAGGATACATATCATATGTTAGATTATAATGAACAAAATAATTGGGAGAATAACTTTGGTCACCTCCAATCACCAATTATGCTATCAACTCATGATAGTCAACATTTTGCTGATTATCTGCCAATTCATGCCAATGAGTTCTACCAATTAAATACAGAAATTGATGACCACACTACCATTCGTTTGACAGGAATGGGCTATGCAACCATATTTAATCGTGACTTTAAGTTCAAACAGGTGCACTTCCATGCTCCAGCAGAACATATCGTCGACGGTAAGGTTAATCCGATGGAAATCCATTTAGTTCATGAAAATGAAATCGGCCAGACCGTTGTGGTGGCATTATTTCCTACCTTAGGCAATGCCAATTCTGAGTTACAAGATATCATCAATAACTTTGAAGAAGGCAATCGCCACAATGTGTCATTAAAACTAACCAACTGGATTTCCAGTCTATCTACTGGTTTTCACTACCAAGGATCACTAACCACCCCACCTTTAACCGAAGGGATTGAATGGTTAGTCATCGATAATTCCAAACTAACGGTGAGTCCAAAGCAAGTCGATTGGTTCATCGCTCAATTTGGTAAAAACAATCGTGATTGCCAACCACTAAACGAAAGAAACGTTCAATATTACAACAAATAAAAAAGAAGCCGTAAATACGGCTTCTTTTTTAGATTTCATCAATTTCGCGTAGTAGCTTTTTGATTTGACCCTTTTGTTCTGCGTTTGGCTTTCCCTCACTAATATTCATGATATCTAATATTTGTTGACCATCATTAATGACGTCTTCTGTCTTAGAATTCATATTCTTTAGATAAGCTGTCATTAGGATGGTTTGTAGATGTTCCATCGCATCCTCATCACCGTTCATCGCACGTTTACCCATACGATGAATCAACATCTTAACATTGCGTAACTTACGCTTATTTTCAACATGTTGGTTGTAGTAAGGAAGAAATAATGCGACCACGACTGAAGATGCTTCGGCAATCGCTGCGACCCATTCTGCAATCTCTCCACTGTGCATATGTAAACCTCCTTTATTTATTTTTATCTATCTTATTTGTTTAAATACTTGAAAACTTGTTGACCAGCTTGGCGACCAAAGACGACGGTTTCAGCGATTGAGTTACCACCGATACGGTTGTTACCGTGCAAACCACCAGAAGTTTCTCCCGCCGCAAACAAACCATTGATCACGTCATCGTTGTCGTCTAGTACTTGGGTGAAGTGGTTAATCTTAATTCCACCCATGGTGTAATGAACGGCTGGCGCAATGTGAATGGCCATATAATCTGGATGAGTTAATTGACGGCTCATTCCAGTGGTACGGCCTAGGTCATCCTTGCCATTTTCAACGGATTGGTTCCACTTAGCAATCGTATCTGCCAACGTCTTTTCGTCGGCACCAATCTTTTCTGCTAGTTCTTCGATTGTATCACCGTGAATAACCATTCCCATGGAGTCATAGAACTTCACTGCTTGGGCGTGATTAACGACTTCTTCATCTAAGATTAAATAAGCATGCTTGGTGTCTTGTTGGTTGATTGCGTCGGTCACCTTTTGTCTCGTGTCCAATTCGTTAACGAAACGTTCACCCTTGGTGTTTACCAAGATGGCACCCTCACCACGAATGGCTTCACCAATCAAGAATGCGTGATCGTTATCTTGTTGAACGGTTGGATGGACTTGAATCTTGTCCATATCGACCAATGCAGCCCCAACGTCGGTGGCTAGTTTCAAACCATCCCCGGTTGCTCCTTCTTGGTTTGTGGTACGGTAGTGAGTCAAGTCATCACGGTATTGACCAATTAGTTGCTTGTTGGCACCAAAACCACCAGTAGCTAAAATGACCGCACCGGCAGTGATTGAGTGTTCATTACCATCGGCATCCTTGACTTCGACACCCGAGATGTCGGCACCATTCTTATCAATCTTGGTAACATCGACATTGTTGTAGACTTCGATACCCATCTTTTCGATGATTTGTAGAAAACTAGTGACTAGATAAGCTCCAATTGGTGCTTGTGAACTTGGGCGGTGAGTACGCTTGGTATTCATCGCACCGGTAATTGTTAAGTCATCTAGTTTGATATCATGTTGGGCTAACCAATCAACGGTTAACGCAGCGTGTTCGGTAAAGTATTTCAATAAATCAACGTTATTTTGTTTGCCACCACCGATATACGTGTCGTCATAGAAGTCTTGGAAACTATCTATCACGTGGTGTTGTAATTGAACGGAAGTTTCGGCAGCATTCATTCCAGAAGAAGCTCTGGTCGAGTTACCACCTAACTTATCCATCTTTTCTAATACGACTGGTTTTAGACCCAGTTCTGCAGCTTGAATTGCACTAATTAATCCTGTGGCACCAGAACCAACGATTGCTACATCGTATTGATCATTTAGTTCTTTGATGTCATTTGGATGAAAAATATATTTAGCCATAACCAAACCTCCTAATGTCATTATTTTAGTACAAAAAAAGCATTGTCCAAAAGACAATGCTTTAATTATTTAAAAATTATTTAGTAAAATCGATAACCATTCTACCAACAATCTTACCGTTCTTCATTTCGTCGATAACATCGTTGATTTCTGATAGCTTTCTAGTGTGAACGATTGGCTTAACCTTACCTTCAGCACCGAATTGGAAAGTTTCACGTAGGTCTTCTCTAGTACCAACTAGTGAACCTTCAACGTGGATTCCGTTCAATACAGTTTGGGCAATGTTTAGGTCCATATTACCTTTTGGTAGCGCAACGGCAACTAGGTGACCGTCTGGACGTAAAGCATTGATAGCTTGATCAAAGGCGATTGGGTTAACAGCAGTGATAACTGAAACGTGGGCACCACCGTTAGTTTCTTCCTTAACCTTTTCTGATAGGTTTTCTGAACGGTAGTCGATACCCTTCTTAGCACCTAATTCTTCGGCCTTTTCTAGGTTGTTACCACGAGCAACGGCAATAACGTTAGCACCGAATACGTTGTTGGCGAATTGAACACCTAGGTTACCTAAACCACCGGCTCCTACCATTTCAACCCATTGACCTGGCTTAGTGTGACCAACTTTTAGTGCCTTGTACATAGTAACTCCGGCACAAGTTAATGAAGTAGCTTCGATTGGGTCCAAACCTTCTGGAACCTTAACGGCGTACTTAGCATCAACAATTACTTGTTCAGCCATAGCACCGTCAACAGTGAAACCAGCATTCTTAACTTCACGACATAATGTTTCTCTACCACTTAGGCAGTATTCACAGTGACCGCATCCCTTGAAGAACCAAGCGATTGATACACGATCACCAATTTTTAGATTATCTACATCATCGGCAACTTGAATAACTTTACCTACACCTTCGTGACCGATAATACGGCCAGCTTGGTCACCAAAGTCTCCGTTGGCAACGTGTAAGTCGGTGTGGCACAAACCACAGTATTCAACTTGAACTAGAGCTTCACCATTTTCAATTGGGCGAAGTTCAACATCTTTAACATCTACATATCCATCTGAGTTGTCTCTTACTACTGCAGCTTTCATTGATAAAATCTCCTTCATAAATACAAACTTGATATTGTTTTCACATATAATGTAACACCATATTGTCCGATAATAAAGCGAAAAATAATAAATTTTTAATGACATTTTTATCATTTTACTCTAACATTGTGAAAGATATCACTATTCATAAGGGTTCTATCATTTTATAAAGTTTCTATTCTAATTTATTTTTCTGTGGTAACGCTTGAACAAATGCCATCATCAGAATTAATAACCCACCTATTACTTCAACAAAGGTTAGCTTTAGATGTAAAAAAGATACAGATAAAATCGCAGCAGTTAGCGGTTCAAACGAACTTAATGTTCCGGTTACCGCAGGTTCTAAATAATTTAGACTAGCGACATAGAATAAGTATGCAATCATGGTTCCTACGATTGTAATGAAAATCAATTCAAATATTAATGTTGGATTGATGTTTATGTGTGGTGTGTCAATTACGACGATTGGTTGAATAGGTAAGCTACCAAGTAACATTGCCCATCCACAGACTAATCTTGGATCATACTTATTTAAGAGTTTGATGGGAATCAGCGTACAGTTTGCACCCGCGATTCCAGCACAGATACCGAAGAATAATCCCAACTTAGAGATGGTTAATGATCCAAAGTCTCCCTTTGTCGCCAGTAAATATGTACCAACTACGGCTAAAATAATTGAAATAACGTCCAATCTAACAGGCAATTTACGCCTAGAAATCGAATAATAGATGATAATAAATACAGGGGTAGTAAATTGTAAAACAGTTGCAGTCGCTGCGTTACCAAACCTGACAGCTGATAAGTAGCTGAATTGCGACATCAACATTCCAAAGATGGCAAAACAAATTAATAAGCTTGCCTGACTTTTATCATGCCAAATCGTAAAAATGGAGCCACCAACGGTAATCTTGTATGTCAATAATAGTAGAATTCCTGCTAAAAACATTCTAATACCGACGACCCAAAGAACTGGTACGTGTTGCGTTAAGAACATGTAGTCAGCGACAGTTCCAGATGCTCCCCATGAAATACTACCTACAATTACCAATAAAAGCCCAGTTAATCTTCCCTTACCTGCCATAATTAACCCCCTTAATTTATATTAACGATTACAATACATCTAATCTATCTCTAATGCAATTTTAATTTACATATTGTTACTTTTTTCAAATTAAAGTAAACTAGTTTTAAAGAACAGGAGATCATGAATATGACAAGTAAATATAAACGAATTGTTGTGAAAATCGGGACTAGCTCCATCATCAATTCTGACAACAGTATTAATATGAAAACAATTCACACATTATCATCCGTGTTGAGTCAATTAAATCAAAGCGGCCACGAAGTTATCTTGGTCACTTCCGGAGCCGTTGGTGTCGGTATGAACACCATCGGATTAAAGACGCGTCCTACCGACATCGGTAAACTACAAGCCCTATCCGCGATTGGGCAAAGTGAACTAATGGACTTATACTCCGATAGTTTTAAAGAATCAGGCCAAACCGTGGCGCAACTACTATTAACACGCGACGTGGTTGACTATCCTAAGAGCAGTGAAAATGTACTTAAAACCATTAACACCCTTTTAGATGATAAGGTCATCCCCATCATCAACGAAAACGATGCCGTCTCAGTCGACGAATTCAATCATCAAACCAGCTTTGGTGAAAACGATCAACTAGCCGCCATTGTGACTAACTTTGTCGATGCGGACCTACTTATCATCCTATCAGACATCGACGGATTGTTCGATGCCAACCCGAAGGACAATCCGAACGCAAAACTACTATCATGGGTACCAGAAATTAGCGATGACTTGATGCAAGTTGCCGGTGACCACGGTTCACAATATGGAACCGGTGGCATGCAAACCAAACTAAACGCCGCCAAAACCATCTTGGATAACCACCGTAAGATGGCAATCCTAAATAGTGATGATCCATCAATCATCAACGACTTCATTTCTGGTCGCCCCGTTGGTACCTACTTTGGTGCCGAAGCTATGGAGGGTCGTACAAATGAATAAACAAGAATTAATTCAATTAGGCAAAAGCGCTAAAAAAGCCAGTTTTCAATCAGCTGGCCTATCTACCACTACTAAGAACGATATCTTAAAACAATTCGCCAAGGCAATTGTCGATAAGACCGATGAGATTATCGCTGCCAACCAAAAGGATTTACAAAATCCTCAAATCGAATCCAAGTTCATTGACCGTTTAAAACTAGACAAAAAACGTATTTCAGACATGGCCAACGGATTACTAAAATTGGTCGGACTAGCTGATCCTACCGCTAAAATTGATGGCGGATGGGAAACCGAAGACGGTCTTAGAATCGTCAAACAACGCGTTCCACTTGGTGTTGCCGGTATTATCTATGAAGCCAGACCCAACGTAACAATCGATGCCGCCGGACTTTGTTTTAAATCCGGTAACGCCGTCATACTACGTGGTGGGAAAGAATCAATCAACTCTAACGTCATCTTGGCCGATATCTTACGTGATGTCTTAAAACAAAACGGCTTAGACGCAAACATGATTCAAGTCATCAATGATCCATCCCATGAACTGGCTCAAGAATTCATGGAACTAAACGATTACGTTGATGTTTTAATCCCCCGCGGAAGTGCCCGCTTAATCCAAACCGTTTTAAACAACGCCACTGTTCCAGTGATTGAAACCGGTGCTGGCAACTGCCACATCTACGTTGATAAGGATGCCGACAAACAAATGGCACGAAACATCATCATCAATGGTAAGGTGCAACGCCCTTCCGTATGTAATGCCACCGAAAAGGTATTAATCCATAAAGATGTCGCAAATAACTACCTACCAGACATCATCAGTGATTTACGAGAACGTGGTGTTGAGGTCCGCGGTGACGAAGCTACTCGTTCAATCGTAAACGACGTCATCCCGGCTACCACAGAGGACTGGGACACAGAATACAATGCCCTAATCATCTCCATTAAGGTAGTTGATTCCAAACAAGCAGCCATTGATCACATCAACGAACATGGAACCCACCACTCCGAAGTAATCGTTTCTAACGACTATGCTGCAGGAGTACAATTCCAACAACAAGTTGATGCCGCCTGTGTTTACGTCAACGCCTCATCTCGTTTCACCGATGGTTTTGAATTTGGTTTTGGTGCCGAAATCGGTATATCGACTCAAAAACTCCACGCCAGAGGCCCAATGGGACTAGAAGCACTAACTTCATACAAATACGTCATTAACGGTGACGGACAAACAAGAAAGTAAATACAAAAAGAGCTCAACAGCAATTGTTGAGCTCTTTTTATTTAGGAACTTATTATTCCCATTCAATTGTCGAAGGTGGCTTACTAGTAATATCGTATACTACACGGTTTACCCCTTCTACTTCGTTTGTGATCTTAGTTGATATTTCTGATAAGACATCCCAAGGAATCTTAGCGAAATCAGCAGTCATTCCATCAATGGAATTAACGGCACGGATAGCGATGGTGTAGTCGTAAGTACGACCGTCACCCATCACACCAACACTTCTAAAACCAGGTAGAATGGTGAAGTATTGCCAAATATCCTTATCTAATCCAGCAGCGGCAATTTCGCGACGTAGGATGTAGTCACTGTTTCTAACAATTTCTAGCTTGTCTTCAGTAACTTCACCGATAACACGAATACCTAGACCAGGACCTGGGAATGGTTGACGCCATACTAAGTAGTCTGGCATCCCCATTTCTTCACCCAAGCGTCTAGTTTCGTCCTTGAATAATGAACGAACTGGTTCGATTAGTTTGAATTGTAGGTCTTCTGGTAGACCACCAACGTTATGGTGAGACTTGATAGTTTCAGCAGTGTTAGTACCACTTTCAATAACGTCAGTGTATAGAGTACCTTGAGCTAAGAAATCAACGTCCTTAAGCTTCAAGGCTTCTTCATTGAAGACTTCGATAAATTCATTACCGATAATCTTTCTCTTTTGTTCAGGATCAGTAACACCGGATAACTTTTCTAAGAAACGTTTGCTTGCATCAACTTGGATGATGTTTAGACCAAACTTACCTTCTAGACTATCCATTACTTCCTTCACTTCGTTCTTACGAAGTAGACCGTGGTCAACAAAGATACAAGTTAGTTGATCACCAATGGCCTTGTTCAATAACACACCGGTTACACTTGAATCTACCCCACCGGATAGACCTAAAATAACCTTTTTGTCGCCAACTTCTTCTCTGATTTGCTTGATTTGTAAGTCAATAAAGTCATTCATTGACCAGTTAGCTTCTGCGCCACAAACGTTAAACACGAAGTTCTTTAGGATGTCAGTACCGTATTTGGTATTTCTAACTTCCGCATGGAATTGAATTCCATAGAACTTTCTAGCGGTATCTTGCATTGCAGTAATTGGGCAACCATCAGCAGTTGCCACATTTTCAAAGCCATCTGGAACCTTACGTACAAGGTCTCCATGACTCATCCAAACTGGTTCTTCCTTAGGCAAATCTTTGAATAGTTCCGCATTATCAGAGGTAATGTCGATGTCAGCGTGACCATATTGTCCATGGTCTTCTCCATCAACTTGTCCTCCACCTAGGTTATATGCCATTAGTTGCATACCATAACAGATACCTAGAATTGGAATATTCATTTCGAAAATTTTAGGATCAACAGTTAAAGCATCTTCTGCGTACACACTGTTAGGACCCCCAGAGAAGATAATCCCTTTAGGGTTAAAAGCCTTGATTTCGTCGATGGTCATATCATGGGGCTTTAGTTCAGAATATACACCAAAATCACGAATACGACGGGTGATTAATTGGTTGTATTGACTTCCGAAGTCAAGCACCAAGATTTTATCAAACGATGATAAATCCATTTCAGCCAAACCATTCACTCTCCAATCATTAAATTGTATTTATCATACATAGAAAAATGAATGGCGTCAAATTAAATCTAATACTTTCTAAACAAAATTTTATCGATACGATGATTGTCTGTTTTGTGAATAATTAAGTCCGCCCTAGTCTTGGTAGGCTTAATATTTTCCAGCAAATTAGGTAAATTAATTTGTTGCCAAACATCCTTGGCAGTCTCGATGGCCTTCTTACGATCCGTATGAGCCATTTCATAGTAGTAGTTAGATGGATTTTGGAATGCGGTATCCATTAGCTCTTCGAAACGTTCAATGTACCATTGTTCAATCAAGTCATCATCGGCATCGATGTAGATTGAGAAGTCGGTAAAGTCGGAAACGTAGATTTGTTGGTTACTTGGTAATTGTAACGTGTTAATCCCTTCGATAATCAAGACATCCGGTTGGTCGATAATATCAAACTTATCTGGAATGATATCGTAAACGTCATGTGAGTAGACCGGTGCTTTGACGTTGTGCTTACCAGACTTCACTTCGTTTAAGAAGTTAATCAATGACTTCATGTCATAACTTTCTGGAAATCCTTTTCTGTCCATGATACCACGACGTTTTAATTCAGCGGAATTATACAAGAATCCATCGGTAGTGATTAATTGGATTTTCTTGTCTTCGAAGTATCTTGATAGCAATACTTCCAATAATCTGGCGGTAGTAGACTTACCAACGGCCACACTTCCGGAAATCCCGATGATAAATGGCACCTTTCTGTCTTGTTTATCCAAAAAGGCGGTCTTAGTCTTTTGCCATTGGTTGAAGTTTTGGGTACATAGGTCCAACAAATGAACAATGGGAATGTAGACGTCGCGCACGTCTTGAATTGAAATTTCATCGTTAAAGGCCTTGATTTGTTTTAGCCCGTCGGTAGTAACGGGAATCGAGCGTAACTTGTATAAGTCCTTCCACTCGTCTTTCTTAAATGCGTAGTAATTGATTGGATCTGACAATTTTACGCCTCCGTTCAAATAAAAGTAGTACGTCCATAATACCACCGAACATCTTAGAAACGACAAAAAAGCGCCTAATCCCTATGGATAGGCGCTTTTATTTGTTACTAATTGCAATTATTGTAAATCATATAAATCGCTAGGTACGACATCAAACAAGTGAGTTGGTTTTCCTTCAGCGATAATTGTTAGTTCATGCATGGCACGAGTACAGATTGTGTAAACCAATTGACGGTCTGCTTCGTCACCAAAATGTTTGTCATCTGCGTCAAACATGACCACAGAGTCAAATTCTAGCCCTTTAGCAAGGTAAGCAGGTATTACTAGGGTTCCAGTAGTCAAACGTTGGTTCTCGGTCTGTATAAGCGTATTTTTTACGTTTCTGTCGTCTAATTGTTCGGATAATAACTTCGCATCAGCCAAAGTTTTGACAATAATGGCTGTTGTATCGTGTTTTTCCTTATCATTATCGATTCTAGCGACTAATTTATCGAGAGCAGCATCCCTATTTTCAACCACTTGCATGACCGGTTTGTCACCAACACGCGCGAATGATTCGATTTGGCTACCGCCTTCTAGAATGTGCTTAGTGAAGTCAGTGATTTGTTCAGTTGAACGGTATGACTTAGTAAGTTGCACAACGTTAGTCTTTTCAGGATCAAACATGGTCGATAGTTCTGATAGCAATGTATGACTATTTTCATGAGTGAAGATAGCTTGGTTCAAGTCCCCTAGTAGTGTGAAACGAGCACGTGGGAATGTGAACTTCATAAATGCCATTTGGAATGCGGTGTAGTCTTGGACTTCATCAATGAATAGGTACTTGATATCAGTCTTAGGACGTTTACCTGAGATACGGTCAAATAGGTATAGGTATACTGAAACATCTGACATTGAGATGTGACCGTTCTTCATTTGGTTGATTGAAGCATCAACTGACTTGGTCCAGTCTTCCTTGGTTAGGTCGTACTTGGATAAGTCGATTAGGTTTGGCACGTTTCTTAAGAAGTGCACTAGTTGGTTGTTAACCCCTAGGAAACGACCGTGGACGATTTGTTTTCTAATACGCTTAAAGGCACCGATAACGATGTGTCTTGCTAGGAAGTCGAATTCCTTATCTGCGTTTTCGAATTCGTCTGGATGGGCGTTTTGCACGGCTTGAATTTGTTCTCTACTCAAGTCTTGGACCGCTTGTTCTACCCAAGGCTTCTTCATTTCGACTTTAACACGACGGTTCAAAATCTTAATCAAGCGTTCCTTGGTTGCGTCTAGACGGTTTCTTAGGTTGTAGTTTTCATTGAAGCTGTAGTAGATTTCTGCAATTTGTTCCTTTGAGATAAAGATATCGTCTTGGAACTTCAAGTTCTTGAACTTCATGTCTTCACTGTTCAAGTGGTTAGTGTAGGCAGTTTCAGCCTTGAAGAATTCTAGACTGTTCTTTAGGTTGTTGATGTTTCTTAGTTTCTTGTCTTCTGAATTATCTTCTTCGAAACGTTCTGAAAGAGTTTCAACCTTGAACTTAGGCACACGCAAACTACTGTATTGGTAGTAAGTCATTTGCACCATGTTTTGTTCACCCAATTCAGGCAACACTTGGTTGATGTAATCATTGAACAATTGGTTAGGTGAGAACAATACAACTTGCGCTGAGCTTAGTTTCCCTCTGTATTGGTACAATAGGAAGGCAACACGTTGCAATACCGCAGCGGTCTTACCAGAACCGGCAGCACCTTGTACGAATAACAAGTCTGACTTGGTATCTCTGATAATCTTGTTTTGTTCTCTTTGGATGGTAGTAACGATACTCTTCATCTTGGTATTGGACTTACCATTTAGGTTATCCAATAGCATTTGATCCCCAACTACTTGGTCGGTATCAAAGATGGTTTCAATCTTGCCATCCTTGATTTGGAATTGACGCTTCAAAGTCACGTTAACGGTTTGTTCACCCATTGGTGTGTGGTAGGTCAATTTACCAATTTTACTATCGTAGTAGATACTCGAAATTGGAGCACGCCAGTCATAAATCAAGTAGTGATCTGGGCTATCGGCAAAAGAACCTAAACCGATATAAATAGTTTCTGCCTTGTGTTCGCCTTCTTCTTCGAAGTCTAGACGAGCAAAGTAAGGACGTTCTTGCATCTTAGCAAGTTTGTCGTATTCCTTAGTTGCATGTTTCCAACTATTTTCACGTTCTTCTAGCATTTGTTGTTGTTGACGAATGGAGACTGATGTTTCCATCATTCCAGAATAAGTACTGGTCTTCAAACGCACATCATTATAGAAGTTTTTATTAATATCGTGTTCATCTTTTTCGGCACGATTAATTTTCTTAACGGCTTCAGCTTTGGCAACTTCGACCTTGGCTAAAACATCATTTAAGTGTTTTTGTTCTTGTTCTTTAATTGATTCAGACATTTGAGCTACGCTCCTATCTTAAAATTTGGTTATTAATTTTAGCACATATATGATAGAAAGAAAAGCAAATCGAGGCTTAACCTAATCTTTTCTCTACGCCTGCCATATATGATAAAATGTAGACATACAAATATGTCAGGAGGTTTTTTCTGATGATTAACATTTATCTTGTTCGTCATGGACAAACTTATTTAAATAAATACAACCGTATTCAAGGAATCGCCAACGCCCCTCTTACTGAAAAGGGTATTGCTGATGCCATTGATGCCGGAAAAAGATTAAGCTCAATTACATTCAATCATGCATATTCCAGTGATATGCCACGTGCTTTTGATACTGGAAAATATGTATTGCAACAAAATCCCTCAGATATTAAAGAACCTATTGCAGATAAAGCTTTCCGTGAAGAAAACTTTGGTTACTTTGAAGGAAACGATAGTGAAGCTGCATGGCACCAAATTGGTGGACCAGACGGCATGGACAATTACGCCAAGATGATTAGCAAACTAGGTATGGGTGGCACAGCCGATTTAATCGCTGCCCATGATCCTTACGGTGATGCTGAAAACAATCAAGACTTATTGAATCGTTTCATCCCTGGCTTAAAGAAAGTCATTCAAAACGCTAACGACGGTGACAACATAATGATTGCGGCTCACGGTACCATCATCAGATGGGCTGTTGACCAATTCAAGGATGACACCATCGACGTTTCCGAACCTATCGAAAACGGCAGTGTTTCAAAATTAGTATCAAATGCTGACGCCAGTGAAATCAGCGTTGAATACTACAACAACTTAAGTGAAAACGTCTAATCAACGTAAAAATAACCGTTACTTAATAAAGTAACGGTTATTTTTTTAGCTGTTTAAGCGATCCTTGTACATTTGAATTTCGTCATCGGCAGCACGAACATAATGGTTAGGAGCAATTTCAACTAACTTACGTTGCTTTCCATCACTTTCAACACTTGCATCGTAATCTACGATCTCACGTTGTCTTTCAAATTCAGGGTCCGGTACCGGAACAGCTGAAAGTAAACTTCTGGTGTAATCGTGTAACGGATGAGCGTATAGTTCATCGGCATCAGCGATTTCTAACATACGACCATAGTGCATAACACCGATACGGTCACTAATGTATTTAACCATTGATAAATCATGGGCAATAAATAGGTATGTTAGCTTACGTTTCTTTTGTAAGTCCTTAAGTAGGTTAACTACTTGGGCTTGGATTGACACGTCCAATGCTGAGATAGGTTCATCGGCGATGATGAACTTGGGTTTAACAGCTAAGGCACGGGCAATCCCAATTCTTTGACGTTGTCCACCAGAGAATTCATGAGGATATCTGTTGGCATGTTCTTTGTTCAAACCAACAGTTTCCAATAATTCTTCGACTTGAGCATCACGATCAGCCTTGTCTTTAGCTAAGTGGTTAATGTCGATACCTTCGGCAATAATGTCTTTAACCTTCATACGAGGGTTTAATGATGCGTAAGGATCTTGGAAGATGGTTTGGATATCACTTCTGAATTCTTTTTCATCTTTTTTAGTCTTTAACTTTGAAACATCTTTGCCTTCAAAGATGATTTCGCCACCTGTTGGTTCATACAAATGACTAATTGCACGACCTGTGGTTGTCTTTCCGGAGCCAGATTCACCAACTAGTCCGAAGGTTTCCCCTTCATGGACGTTGAAGGTAATATCATCAACAGCTCTAACTTCGTCTTTACGACCAACGTTAAAGTATTGTTTTAAGTTTTTTACTTCTAAAATTTTTGGTGCATCTTTATCTAACATATTGTCACCACCTATCCTTGTTTAGTCTTTTTAAAGTGTTCTTGACGCTTTACGATGTCAGCTGGTGGAGTCACCTTAGGAGCTCTATCATCTAACAACCATGTCGCTGCGTAGTGAGTGTCAGAAACCTTAAAGAATGGTGGTTGTTCAATTGTGTCAATCTTTAATGCATACTTATTTCTAGCAGCAAATGCATCCCCTACTGGTGGTTCCAATAGGTCAGGAGGAGTACCTGGGATTGATGGTAATACATCTTCGTTGGTATCCAAAGTAGGCATTGATCCTAATAGACCCCAAGTGTATGGGTGCTTTGGATTGTAGAAGATTTCATCAACAGTTCCGTATTCAACGATTTTACCCGCATACATAACTGCAACACGATCAGCCATACCTGCAACTACCCCTAAATCATGGGTAATGAAGATGATTGAAGTGTTAATCTTGGTTTGTAGTTCCTTCATTAATTCCAGAATCTTAGCTTGGATGGTAACGTCCAACGCAGTGGTTGGTTCATCAGCAATTAAGATTTCTGGATAGTTTACTAACGCAATCGCAATCACGATTCTTTGTCTCATCCCACCAGAGAATTGGTATGGATAGTCGTTAATTCGTTCTTCGGCATTAGTAATACCTACAAGTTTTAACATTTCCAAGGCTTTTGCCATTGCTTTTTCTTTGGATAAGCCTTGGTGAATCATTAGTGGTTCAGCAACTTGGCGACCAATCTTCATAGTTGGGTCCAATGAAGTCATTGGATCTTGGAAGATTTCAGCAATCTTGCTACCACGTATTTTACTTAATTCTTTTTCATCTAGTTTTAAAATGTCTTGGCCATCGAATTCGATGCTTCCGTCGACAACATCAGCGTTGGTTGCGTTCAAACCCATAATGCTTCGAGTAGTTACTGATTTACCAGAACCTGATTCCCCAACGATTGCTAGGGTTTCACCCTTCTTTAAATCAAAACTAATGTCACGAATGGCTTGAACAGTACCCGCGTAAGTTTTGAAATTAATTGATAAATTTCTAACTTCTAGGATGTTTTCCTTGTTTTCCATTCTTGTCACCTACTCTCTGGATTTAGGGTCAAATGCATCTCTTAGACCATCACCTAAAATGTTGAATGCAATCATTAATAATGAAAGAACGATTGCTGGAACCCACATTTGATATGGTAAGAATTGGAATGACTTTTGACCGTTACTAATCAAAGTACCTAATGAAGCAGCTGGAGCTGGAACCCCAATTCCGATAAATGATAGGAATGCTTCGAAGAAGATTGCACTTGGAATAGTGAACATAGTATTAATGATAATCACTGAAGTTAAGTTTGGTAATAAGTGCTTGAAAGCAATCTTAAATGAACTTTCACCCAGTGAACGTGCAGCTAGCACGAATTCTTGACTCTTTAGTTCAAGTGTTTGTGCACGAACCAAACGAGCCATGTTGATCCAACTAGTAAATGCAATCGCAATGATGATTGCAGGAATACCTGGTTTTAATACCAATAGTAGAAGAATCATAACAACTAGGTTAGGAATTGATAGTAGGATTTCGATGACACGTTGCATGAAAGTATCAACCTTTCCACCAATCCAACCTGAGATAATTCCGTAGGCAACCCCGATAGTTAAATCGAAGAAAGTTGCCACAACGGCGATTAATAGTGAAATTCTAGTACCAAATAATGTTCTTGCGAACAAGTCACGACCTAAGTAGTCACTACCTAACCAGAAGTAATGGTTAGCAGCAGCACCAGTATAAGCGTTAACACGTGCTCCACCTTGCACTAAAGTTCCGTTAAATCCAGGAATGTCAATTCCAGGAATACGTGGTGGTAAGTTGTTTAAGTTTGGATGAGTTGAAATGCTGCTGAATGCAGGAATCAATGCTGATCCAAATGATACGACAAATAAGAAAATCAAAATGTATAGTGAAATCATTGCCGCTTTATTTTTCTTTAGACGACGCCATGAATCCTTCACAAAAGTAAGAGAAGGAGCCGCGATTTTTTCATTATCTAAATGTGCACCATCTGATAATGGTTCAAAGGCGTCTTTTGGTAGTTGTTTTGCTTTATCTGCCATTTTATTCTCTTCCCCCTGCTACTCTGATTCTTGGATCGATTATTCCGTATACGATGTCGGTTATTAATAATACGACACATAATAGGAAACAATACATAACTGTAAGTCCCATAATTGTTGGGTAATCGTTTGTTAACACTGAGTTAACGAATTGTTCACCAATACCTGGAATTGCGAAAATGTTTTCAACAACTAGTGATCCAGTCATGATGTTTACGGCCAATGGACCGATGATTGTTACCAATGGGATTAAACTATTTCTTAAAGCATGGTGGTAGATGATACCGAACTTGCTTAGACCCTTGGCTCTTGCTAGTTCAATGTAGTCAGAACTTAAAACGTCAACCATTTCAGTACGTACGAAACGCGCTGATTCGGCTAATGGCATTGCTGCCAATGCTAATGTTGGAAGGATTGTGTATGCAAATCCACTCCAACCGGCAATTGGCAACCAGTTCCACTTCAAAGCAATTACGTATTGTAGTAATACTGAGAAGACGAATGAAGGAATTGAAATTCCTAGAATTGAGATGATAGTAGTTGAAGTATCAACCCATGTGCTCTTCTTGATTGCCCCGACAGCACCAACAATGATACCGGCGATAACACCGACAACCATTGCTTGAGCACCCAATAGAAGTGAAGGTCCCATACGACTTGAGATTAGGTATGAAACTGGTTGATCACTGAATTGGAATGATGTTCCAAAGTTACCTTGAACGGCGTTCACTAGGTAACTAATGTATTGTTGCCAAACTGGTTTATCCAAGCCGTATTGTTTTAACACCATATAACGTTCGGCTGGAGAAAGTTTAGCTTCGTTAGTCAATGGAGTCCCTGGCATTAACTTCATTAAGAAGAATGTCACAGTGACAACTATGAATAACGTTAATAACAAGTAGAAAATTCGCTTTGCTAAAAACTTAACCATATTTTTTTATCCTCACAATCTTTCAGGGAAAATTCCCCTTTATGTACGGAAGAGTTTTAGATTCGACTACATCCATTATAGTAGCTATCTAAAACTCTTCACAATGAAAAAACTAAATTTAATTATTTTTTACTTCTTTGAGATAGTAGCATCTCTAAAGTCATAAGGTGAACCAGTAGGGAAGAATTGTACACCACTTACACGAGGCTTGATAGCTTCAGAAGTTACTTGGTGGTATAGAGGAATAATTCCTTGGTCAGCCATTAGTTCTTTTTCAGCATTTACTAAATCGTCCCAACGTTTTGCAGGGTTGTTTGCGTCTACGCCTTCAGCGTTCTTAACGTATTCGTCGTATTTAGCATTGCTCCACTTACCGTTGTTGTATGAACCATCAGAAGTAAATAGTTGTAGGAATGAAATTGGGTCTGGGAAATCAGCACCCCATGCACTAACAACCATGTCGAATTGACCATTTTGTGAACGGTTTAATCTTGACTTGAATGGAATGTTTTGTGCAGATACCTTTAGGCCAGGTAGTTTTTCTAGAGCAGTTTGTAGGAATTCAGTAGTCTTCTTACCTGAATCAGTGTCATCAGATAGGATTGAGTAGTTAACTGACTTCTTACCAACTTCTTTTAGACCCTTTGCCCATAGTTTCTTAGCTTCTGCTAAGTTGTAAGTTACACCAGTCTTAGTTCCAGCGTATTCAGTAAAGTCTTTACCGTTACGTTTTGACATGTCTGGTGATACGTAACCTACAGCTGAGATTGATCCGTCACCTAAGGTGTTCTTAGTGTATTCATCACGGTCAATTGCTAATGAGATAGCTTTTCTAATGTTTGCGTTCTTAAAGATAGGATCTTTCTTTTCGTTTAATTCGATGTAGAAAGTTGATGCTTGTTTTTGTGAATGGAATTCGCTTGAATTCTTGTACTTAGCAACTTGTTGTGCACCTGATAATGCAGTTTCATCAAGTTCACCAGTTTCATATTGGTTTAATGAAGTGTTGGCATCGTTTTGAACGTTGAACTTAACACCAGCAACCTTAATCTTGCTTGCGTTGTAGTAGTCCTTGTTCTTAACTAAAGTCCATGAGTTGTTAGTACCAGTCCATCCTTCAACCTTGAATGGTCCGTTGTATACCATGTCCTTACTTGATGTACCGTAAGCTGAACCGAACTTCTTAACAGCTGATTCGCTTTGTGGTAAGAATGGTGCCATTGTTACCAAGTACTTGAAGTAATCTTGAGGTTTGTCTAATGTAACTACAACTTTGTAATCACCGTCAGCTTTGATACCTAATGATGAAACAGGTGCCTTACCCTTACCGATCGCATCAGCGTTTGCAACGTTGGAGAATAGGTATGAGTATTGTGAAGCTGTCTTAGGGTTTACAGTACGTTGCCAACCATAGACGAAGTCTTTGGCAGTTACGGGCTTACCATCACTCCATTTTGAATGACGTAAGTTGAATGTATATGTCTTACCGTCTTTTGATACCTTGTAACTTTCGGCTACACCAGGTTTTACCTTGTTGTCAGCTGCGTTAACTAATAGTCCTTCATTACTATTGTTTAACGCACCAAAACTAACTGTATCGGTTGCTTTTGAAGCATCCAATGTTGGTAACTGAGAACTGGTTTGCCAGTTAATATACTTACTTGTAGATTCTTTTGAAGAATTACCACAAGCTGCTAGTAGGAATGCTGATGCTGCACCAACAACCCCTAGCTTTACTACGGATTTCATTTTCATTTCCATTACCCCCAATTTCCTTACTAAAAAGTTTTTGTTTAAAAGGATTGAGAAAATAATACCACCATCTCATTATAAAATGCAATACTTTTTCTAATTTAATTCTAATTTAGTTGAATTTTTTTAAATTCAAAAGCAAAGAAAATCTTAAGATATCAAGGTATATGAATGATTTAGATAATCTAATCATTATAAAAGATATGCTCATAATTATATTAAAACTCTCTAATTTTTGTTAGATTTTCTCTTTTTTTATAACCATTCTTATTAATGATACGTAAATGGTATAATGGATAAAAATAACAAGGAGGTATTCATTTGGATACAGAACAACAAACTGCCGTTATCATCGGTTTAAACCTAGACAATGAGCAATTCGAGTACTCAATGACTGAATTAGCTGCCCTAGCTGAAGCTAATAACCTAGAAGTTGTGGCTCGTTTGGTTCAAAAGCTAGATCATCCCGATAAAGCCACATACTTCGGTAAAGGTAAAGTTGAAGAACTAAAGATGACTGTCTTGGATAAAGACGCTGACATGGTCATTGTTAACGATGAACTATCACCTAGCCAAATTAGAAACTTAGAAAAGCAAACTGAAACAAAAATAATCGACCGTACAGGTCTAATCTTGGAAATCTTTGCCAACCGTGCCAGAACTCACGAAGCCAAGCTTCAAGTTCAATTGGCCAAGTTGCAATACCAACTACCCCGTTTGCACACCAGCGCTAGCCAACGACTAGACCAACAAACTGGTAGCGGTGGTGGTGGTGGATTCACCAACCGTGGTTCCGGTGAATCTCAACTGGAATTAAACCGTCGTGTGATTGAAAAGGATATTTCTCACATTAAACAAGAACTAAAGGATATCCAAAAATCAGACTTAACCCAAAGAAAGCAACGTGATGGTAAAAACATCCCTACTGTTGCCCTAGTTGGATACACCAATGCTGGTAAGTCAACCATCATGAACCAACTGGTTAACCGCTACGGCGAAAACCAAGAAAAGCAAGTCATGGTTAAAAACATGTTGTTTGCTACCTTGGATACCAGCGTTAGAAAACTAATTTTTGATGACAACAAGACCATGTTGTTATCTGACACCGTTGGTTTCGTAAGTAAGTTACCTCACCAATTGGTGAAGGCCTTCCGTTCTACATTGGCCGAAGCTGCTAATGCTGATCTATTGGTCCAAGTAGTCGACGAAGCCGATGAAAATAAGGAACTAATGATGAAGACCACTGAACAAACATTGAAGGAAATCGGGGTTGAAAATATCCCAATGATTACCGTCTTCAACAAGGCCGATATCTTAGACGAACCTCGTCCTCAACGTGCCGGTGATAACCTAATCATGGCAGCTCTTGAAGAAGACTCCATCGATGAATTGGTTCAAATTATTAGAGAAAACAGCTACAAGGATTATGTCACCGAAGAATTTTTAATTCCGTTTGATAAAGGTGACATCGTCAACTACCTAAATACTAAGGCCAACGTGCTTTCAACCGAATATGTTGCCGAAGGAACCAAGGTTAAAGCAGAACTAACCGCAGTTGACAGTCAACGTTTTAAACAATATCTTATTAACAACTAACTTTTTTATAAGGATGTGATGAGGTATCGACAGTCAGCTAACTGCAAGAGCAGCAATCAAAGATAGCATTCCCACCATGTTTGGCTACATCGGAATTGGTCTGGCCTTTGGGATTATCGGGAAGTCCCTTGGCTTTAGCCCCTGGCTAGTGGCCATCTTGTCATTGACCGTTTACGCTGGATCAGCGCAATTCATTTTGGTATCAATGATGGCTTTACACAATCCCATCTTCTCGATTGTGCTAGCAATTTTTCTGGTCAACTCCAGAATGATTCTAATGAGCATTACCACGGCGCCATATTTTAAAAACGATTCAATGTTGAAAAACATCTTAATCGGCTCGTTTTTAACCGACGAGAGTTTTGCGTTGGGTATGAATAAGGTCAACTACACCGATAATCAGTTAACGTTTACCTGGTTCAATACCGCTAACATCGTTTCTTACCTAACTTGGGCCGGTGCTTCATTTGTCGGCGCCATCGCCGGTAGTTTCATTCATAATCCATACGCGATTGGGTTAGACTTTGCCCTTGTCGCAATGTTTATCGGGTTATTATACCTACAAGTGATTGCCAAAAACGGCATGCCATTGAAATTAAAACTACTGATGATTTTAATCACCTTCATCATGGTATTTATTGGATTAATCTTTATTCCAAGCAACCTATTAATCCTACTAGTAACACTAATTACTTGTCTGATTGGAGTGATTATCAAACATGTCTTCTTTTAATTTCGTCCTACTAACCGTGATTGGATGTACGCTGGTTACCTGGTTGTCACGTGTGATGCCGTTCATCCTATTAAAGAAATTCAAACTATCAAAACCAGTTGAAGAGTTTTTAAGTTTCGTCCCCATCGTGATCATGGCAACGTTGTGGTTCTCACAACTGTTCGTCCAACACCTGGGCCACTTACCTTCAATCAACTGGGAAAACCTAATCGCATCAATTCCATCAGTTATTGCTGCCATCATCACCAAGAGTTTATTGGTGGTCGTGATTGTCGGAATTATCTCGTTAGCAATTATTCGATTAATATAAATAAAAAGACCTAACTTTAAGTTAGGTCTTTTTTTAGATGGTTTTAATTAATTCATCAACTTGGTTTTGTGCTTTTTGCCAATCATTATTTTCAATGATAGTGGCTACATCCTTTAAGTTGTCTGGGATTTCAATATCGCGTTTGTATTCATTACTACGAATTCGTTGATTGACACGTTCGATGTCATCACCGCGTTTAATCATTCGTTCACGTAAGATAACTGGGTCGTTGACTTGGACAAACAAAACGATTGCTTGATCCCCTAGTTTTTCCTTATATGTAGCTGCACCCAATGTATCTAAAACAATAATTGCTAAATCATTTTTAGTCCATGCTTCGTTAATCCCTTCCATTGAGGATCCATACTTGGCATGTGAATATTCAACGTGTTCCAATAAATGCAATTGATTAAATGATTCGTTATTTTCAAAATAATAATCAATACCATTTTGTTCACCATCTCGTGGCGCTCTTGTGGTATGCGTAATTACTTTAGCTGCGTGGTATTTGTCAATCACGTAGTCGCGAAGAGAAGTCTTACCACTTCCCGCCGGACCGGTAATCACTATTAATTTCTTTGCATCCATTGGCTATCCCAGCTTTTCTACGATGTATTCGTTAGTATGTTTCAAAATGTCTTTTAGGTTATCGAAGGTAACGATCTTCATTGCTTCATCAAAAGGAGCCCAGACATAGTCGCTGATTTCTTCAGCTTGTAGCGTTACTTTATCACTATCAACTTGAGAAGTATAGAAAGTAACCACTTTATGGTGACCATTTTTCATGTCATAGTTTGCATCAATACTGAATTCGGTATCAATAGTGGCGTCAATGCCGGTTTCTTCCTTAATTTCTCTAATTGCTGCTTGTTCTAGCGTTTCATCGCCTTCGACGTGTCCCTTAGGAAATCCCCAGAAGTCACTAGTAGCACTTTTTTCTAATAGGTAGACTGGCTTATTATCAACTACGCGGTACACGATGGCACCTCCGTCAATCTCTGTTACCATAATCATCCCTCCACATTTGATTTGCTATCATTATATCATTTTGATAGATTATCATTAAGTATTTATCAGTAAAACTGAATAGATGTTTTGCTTAATCTGATATAATGAAAACAAACCTATACATAAGTTAGGAGAATAATTATGAAAAATCATCAATATGCAATTGCTGATTACAATTTAAAAGTTGCTAAGAACGAATTACGCGCTATTCATTTCTTAGATGAAGAAACTGATAAAATTGACAACCCATCAGCATTATTAAAACACTTCTTGATGACTTACTTTTTAGATTCACAAAGTTTAGCCATCCGAGGACAAAAAATTTCACAAATCATGGCTAGTTTTGAAGATGACGCACTAACCTACCTAGACAAAAACGCCCCACTATCCAAGATTGCGTTTTACAACATTGCGTTACAACTTCTACAATTCACAGTCGGTGAAGACTTCTTAATCGATAACTCAATCACTAAGATGCAAACTCTAAATCTACCAGTCGCCGACGTTAACGATCCAATGAACCTATACGACGTGATTTGTGCATGGTATCTTCTATTGAATACCCACACTAAATACGGTGTGACTTTAATCGACTACCTAGCCGGTGAAGGTTACTTCGCCCAAAACTACAACCAATTCGACAAACCACTTATCTTCAACGGTAAGAGTATGCCAGTCTATGACACTAACAACCTAATTCGTGAAGTTGTCTACGTTGAAGCTCCAATGGATACCGACAACGACGGTAAATTAGATCTACTAAAGACTGAAATCGTTCGTCCAAAGGAAAGCAACAAGAAACCCGTTCCGGTCATCTTTACCGCTAGTCCTTACAATCAAGGCACCAACGATGCCGACGGTGAAAAGCTAACTTACAACGTTAACCTAGGACTTAAGCACAAAGAACCCAACACAGTGTCTCTATCGGACATTAATAAGAAGGAAAAAGAACCAGAACTACCTGCCGCACGTAACGTTGAAGGTAAGACTAGAAAGGCTGAACAAACATTTAGCCGTGAACAATCATACACTCTAAACGATTACTTCTTGGCTCGTGGATATGCCGTTGTCTACTCCGCTGGAATCGGAACTTACGAATCAGATGGCTTTAGAACCACTGGTGACAAGTATGAAACCATCTCAGCAACTGCCGTTATCGAATGGCTTGCCGGCAACCGTGTTGCCTTTACTAACCGTACCGACAACAACCAAATCGAAGCCTACTGGTCAAACGGAAACGTCGCAATGTCTGGCCGTTCTTACCTAGGCACTTTACAAATCGCCGCTGCCACAACCGGTGTTGCCGGACTAAAGGCTTGCCTAGTTGAAGCCGCTATTTCTAGTTGGTATGACTACTACCGTGAAAACGGACTAGTAATGGCTCCTGGCGGCTTCCAAGGTGAAGATGCCGATGTATTAGCTGCCGAAACTTACAGTCGTAAAAAGTCAGCTGCCGAAGACATCAAGAACGAAAAAAAATGGGAAATCCAACTAACTAACATCACTAATGAACAAGATCGTAATTCTGGTGATTACAACGCCTTTTGGAACAAGCGTAACTACCTAAACGACGCTAAGAAGATTAAGGCTGACATGTTCTTCATTCACGGTTTAAACGACGAAAACGTCAAACCAATTAATGTCGCAAACATCTGGCATGCCGTTGACCCATTAAACATCTCAAAGAAGATGATTTTACACCAAGGTCAACACATCTATATCAACGCATTCCAATCACTTGATTTCACAGACATGGTAAACCTATGGTTCACCAACAAGTTGATGGAAGTTGAAAACGACGCCGACAACCTAATCCCTAACATCTTGGTTCAAGACAATGCGACCGATCAAAACTGGTATGCAATCGATGAATTCGACGAAGATGAAAACCTAAAACGTTTTGAATTAGCTAAACCATCAGATGATTCTGAAGTTGCTGACGACAAGGTTAGTTTCTCAGACTCACTAGATGAAAAGGACTTTGAAGCATACTGCAATGACGTCAACAAGTGGGAAAACGACTTGGTAATTGGTGGAAGCGATGCTCCTATCAACGACAACCGTGTCATCTTTACCTTCGACAAACTCCTAAAGGATGTAACTATCAACGGTAAGGCTCACATCCACTTGACCGCATCATCATCAAAAGACTTCGGTATGTTGAGTGCTCAACTAATCGATTTAGGTGAAGATTTTAGATTAAACGCTCAACCAGAATCTGTTGACCACGCTAAGATTCAATTAGGCTACCTATGGCGTGAAGATAACCTTCGCGAATTCAAGATGAGTCGTAACAAGACTCCATTCAAGAAGATTGCTGAAGGTCACATCAACATGCAAAACAGAAACAACGCTTACCAAGTAAGTGATCTAAAAGCTGATGAATTCTACGAAGTTAACTTTGATTTACAACCAAACGTATACAAGGTTAAGGCTGGCCACCAACTAGCTGTCGTCATCTACGCAACCGACTTCGACAAGTCAATTCGTGGTAACCAAGATGTGAAGTACACCATCGATTTATCAGACTCAGCGGTTGAACTACCCTTCAACAAGGACTAAGATTAATAATAATTTAGATTGAAACGAGGGATTGTCATGAAACAACAAACAAAAATTATCACTTTAGATAATGGCTATCATTTATGGACCCACACTTCTGGTGAAGGTAAGATTAACTTACTTGCCCTACACGGTGGACCTGGTGGAACCCACGAATACTGGGAAGACTCAGCTGACCAATTGAAGAAACAAGGTCTAGATGTTGCCGTTACCTACTACGATCAATTAGGTTCATGGTATTCCGATACCCCTGATTTTTCAGACCCTAAGGTTGCTGACAAGATTTTAACTTACGACTACTACGTTGACGAAGTTGAAGAAGTTAGACAAAAATTAGGTCTAGATGACTTCTACTTAATCGGTCAATCTTGGGGTGGTGTGTTAGTTCAACTATACGCACAAAAATATGGTGACCACCTAAAGGGTGCCATCATCTCATCAATGGTTGATGACATTGATGATTACACTAAGCACTTAGATGAAATTCGTGAAAAGGAATTTGCTCCTGACGAATTAGCATTCATGAAAAAGTGCGAAGCAGAAAACGACTACGACAACGAACGTTATCAAAACGATGTTGACCAACTAAACAAAGGTTACATCGACCGTAAACAACCATCTAAGTTGGAACACTTAATCGGCGTATCCAACACTGATATTTACAACAAGTTCCAAGGTGACAACGAATTCGTTATCACTGGTAAATTAGGTGAATGGCACAACACTGATCACCTATCAGAAAACCATGTGCCTACCCTAGTTACCTTCGGTGAACATGAATCAATGCCTGTTGAAACTGGTAAACGTATGGCTAAGATGATTCCAAACGCTAAGTTTGTATCAACTCCTAATGCTGGTCATCATCACATGATTGATAACGCTCCCGTTTACTATGATCATTTAGCTACTTTCATTCGTGATGTGGAAAACGATACATTTAATAAGTAAGAATTCTCTGAAGTTCTGAAAAATCCCCACGGGGTCTGAAAAAAGAACCCACTGGGTTCTTTTTTTATATTATTTTTAATGTTTTCGTGGTATAACTATCTTTAATGAATTAAAGGAGTTCATCAAAATGCAAAACGTCTATAATATCGTGTTGAATCGAACCAACAGCAACAGCGTTGAGCGATTCATCAACCTATTCAGAGAAGGCGCAATTATCCTTGTTGTCCTTGAAATCTTTGGATATCGAGTACCGTCTTTTCTAACTAATTCAATGAATAACTTCCTATTAAGTATTTTCTACTTAATTACAAGTTATAAAATTCCATTAATCTGTTTCATTCTATTGTGCGGATTATTCCTGGTATCGGAAGCCTCGATGCACCATCGCTATCTTGATAACCTGCATCACAACTTCTGGCGCCAACTAATCAAGCTATACAAATACGTGTGGATTATCGTCTTCACCGTTTGTTTGCTTGCTACTAACTTGGAAAGTTTAATCGATTTCAAGTTCATCGTCGAAGCAAGATCATTTGCGGCCGGTTCTAACTTCTGGCCAACCCTATTTAGAAACTGCTTTGCTTTATTCATGTTCTTCTTAAATATTTACTGGTTCTTAGTTTACTTCTGTAACAGCGATAACGCCCTTGCAGAAAAGCATCCCCGTCAAAATCAATTGAATTCCAAGGGATACATCAAGCTATCAAAACGCGAATTGGAATTCTCTAACCAACACGTTTACCTCCAAATTTACGTAAGAAATAATGAATCACAGGCACTAGATGATATTAAGGAATACTTCTTGGTTAAACAGGTCAACTATCGAAACGACAGACAACACAAAGAAGATATCACCATCATCAGTCAGTTTGCCTCATACAGTGACGCTAAGAACTTCATGAATGACTACGCTGACGAGCCAAGCAACTTTATGTAAATAAAAGAACCTACCATATTCTGGTAGGTTCTTTTTTGGGTTTAAAACAAACTAATTAAAATAAATAAAGAAAAACAGGCGGCTGTTATGATACTGTATCTCGTATCAATCAATTGGCCATCGTCAATGTATAAATTGCGACCGCCGAAGAATAATACTAAGGCGATGAAGATAATTTTGACGGTTAACCATTCAATACATATAAGCGCCCAAAGCAACATCATAATATCTGCGATGATTAGCCACACTTTTCGACTATTATAGATGTTGTCCGCCTCCTTATTGTAATTAGTTATTTACTTGTCCTTGTGCTTTGGCAATTTCGTCGGCATCCCTTAGACTTAGTTTTTCAACATCTAAGACCTTGTCCACTAGTCCATTATAGAAACTAGTTTCGTGAGATACAATGATTGCATTTCCTGGGAAGTTATTAATCGCATGTTTTAGTGATTCCTTGGTTTCGTCATCCAAGTGGTTAGTAGGTTCGTCCATGATTAGGAAGTTAGATGGAGTGAATTCCAACATCGCTAGTTTAACCTTGGTTTGTTCTCCCCCGGATAATTCGCCGATTGGCTTGGAAGCATTTGCTGAATCCAAACCACACTTAGCAAGTTTTGTTCTGATTTCTTTTTGTTCCAACTTAGGGAACTTGTTTTGAATGATTTGCATTGGAGTTTCATTGTTGTTGCTCCATACCAAGTCTTGGCTAAAGTAACTAACCTTAGCTGATGGTGAGAATGTTGCCTTTCCACCCTTTGGTTCTAGGATTCCTAGAATAGATTTGATTAGAGTTGACTTACCAACCCCGTTAAATCCTTGGAAACCGACCTTTTCATCAGTATTAACTGAGAAGCTAACTGGTTTTAGTAGTGGTTTGTCATAACCAACTGATAGTTCGTCGACAACCAACGCATTTTGTGAACCAGTGTCTTCGTATGGGAAGTTAAATGATGCATGAATGTTAGTCGAAGGTGGATCAACCAATTCCATATGTGATAGCATCTTTTCTCTTGATTTAGCCATTGTTGATTTTGAACCGGCCTTGTTCTTTCTAATGAAGGCTTTGGCCTTTTCAATTTCAACTTGTTGCTTATCGTATTCTCTTTGTTGAACCATTTCACGTTCAGCCTTTTGACGCATAGCTGACTTGAAGTCACCACGGTACTTGGTAATCTTACCAAAGGCAATGTTTACGATACAGTTAGTAACGTTTTCCAAGAAGTCGTAATCATGGGAAATTACCATTACGGCACCGTCAAAGCCATTGATGTAGTCTTCCAACCATGCAATGTGGGCAACGTCTAGGTAGTTAGTAGGTTCATCAAGTAAAATAACGTCTGGATCTTCTAGAATTAACTTAGCTAGGATAATCTTTGAACGTTGTCCACCTGACATGTTGGTGATTTGTTGATCACGTTTGACATCATCTAGACCTAAACCAGTGATTACTCGTTCAATTTCGGTCTCAATATCATAGAAGCGTTTTGCTTCTAGTTCTTCTTGAATTCTTCCCGCTTGTTCCAATAACTTATCATCGAAGTTTTCCGCATATTGTTCATACAATTCTTGCATGTGCTTTGATTTATCGTATAGGTCTTGGTAAGCAGTGTGTAGAAAATCAATCAATGTCATTCCTTCTGGAATATCAGCGTATTGGTCCAAGTAACCAACGCTAACATTGTTTTGCCATTTCACTGAACCTGAGATTGGCAATTCCACTCCGGTAATAATCTTAATCAAAGTAGACTTTCCTACACCGTTTTGTCCAACAATTCCCATATGTTCACCCTTATTAAGGGTAAAACTTGCTTCATCGTATAGCTTTTTGTCGGCAAAACCCATACTGATATCTTTAACATCTAATAAAGCCACAGTCTTTTTCTCCTTTTTTCTATTCCGTACTTATATATAATTACAAAATTAACACATTTTAGGGCTAAACGTCAATTTTTCGGCGTTTTCAGCAATATTAAATCGTTGCAAAGCCATCGATAATGGTATAATTGAATGTGTAAAAATTAAAAAAAGGAATGATCATAATGAAGGTCAAAGATATTGACCATATTACAATCTTTGCCAATGATCTAAAGCTATGCATGCGTTTTTACCATGAAGTTTTAGATTTACCAATCATTGAATTCACAGATGACAGACTTGAATTTCAACTTGGCAAACAAAAACTAATCTTCCTTCAAAATGACAGTGACGATAATGTCCCGGAAAATCCTACGCCGGGTTCATCTAAATTCTGCATCATTGTGAAGGACTCATTAACGGACTTAAGTGCCCATTTAGCGAACTATGGTGTCACCATCATCGACGGACCCAAAAAAGTTCATGGTTCAAATGGACCAATGAATTCACTTTTCATAAATGATCCAGAAAAAAATGTAATTGAGATTTGTGAATATTAATTAAGAATTATAATCAATATCACACTTTTTTTAATTATTTTTAAGTGCTAACAAACGTTATTATTATGCCCGATAAGCATCAAAAACTGTGTCATGGTAGGTCTTTAAACATTTTACATGGACATGGATTTTTGTTAGTATACTCAAAGACCATGAAAGGAGTTTTATGAAAAAAAATAAGAAATCAAGAAAAGTAGGTTTATTTCAAATTGTAATGTTGGGACTTAGTTCCATTATTGGTTCAGGTTGGTTATTCGGTTCATGGGAAGCTTCCCGTGTTGCTGGTCCAGCCGCTATCATCTCATGGGTAATCGGTGCTATTGTTATCGGTGCTATCGCCTTTAACTACATCGAACTAGGTTCAATGTTCCCCGAAAGTGGTGGTATGAGTAAGTACGCTCAATACACCCACGGGTCTCTATTAGGTTTTATTGCTGCCTGGTCTAACTGGGTATCATTAGTTACCTTGATTCCAATCGAAGCCGTTGCCGCAACCCAATACATGGGTTCATGGCCATGGAAATGGGCTCATTGGACTCACGGTTTTATCGTAAATGGAGAAATTTCTAATCTAGGTTTATTTGTCGTTTTTCTTTTCATATTAGTCTTCACGCTATTAAATTATTGGTCTGTTAATTTACTAGCTAAATTCACTAGTTTCATTTCAATTTTCAAACTAGGAATTCCGCTACTTACTATCATCATGTTACTCCTATCAGGATTCCATGGTGGAAACTTCGCATCACAAGGCTTCATGCCTTATGGTAGCGCCGCTATTTTCTCAGCAACAACAGCTTCAGGAATCATTTTCTCATACAATGCATTCCAAGTTGTTATTAACATGGGAAAAGAAATTAAGAACCCTAAACGTAATATCGCTTTAGGTATTACCATTTCATTGGCTATTAGTATTGTTATCTACGTTGCCCTACAATTTACATTCATTAGTGCCGTAGAACCATCAGTACTTGCCAAGGTAGGTTGGCATGGTATCAACTTCGAATCACCATTTGCCGACTTAGCAATCATGTTAGGCCTACACTGGCTTGCCGTATTGCTATACTTTGACGCATTCATTTCACCATTCGGTACAGGGGTTTCATTTGTTGCTCAAACAAGTCGTACTCTTGCTGCCATGGTACAAAATGAACACATGCCTAAGTTCTTAGGTAAAATGAATGAACGTTGGGGTGTCCCAAGAATTGCGATGGTTGTTAATATGATCATCTCTGTTCTATTAGTTTCTCTATTCAGAAGTTGGGGTACACTTGCTAGTGTTATCTCTACTTCAACTTTGATTGCTTACTTAACTGGTCCAGTTACAGTAACATCATTGAGAAAGATGGCACCTAATTTCAAACGTCCAATTAGAATGAGAATGCTACAATTCATGGCACCTTTCGCCTTCGTATTAGCTAGTTTAGCTGCATACTGGGCAATGTGGCCAACAACTGTTAAAGTTATTCTAGTTATTCTATTAGGTCTTCCATTCTACTTCTACTTCGAATGGAAAACTAACTGGAAGAAGACTAAGACCCAATTCACCGGTAGTTTCTGGATGATTGGTTATCTAATCTTCATCTCAGTAATGTCATACGTAGGTTCAGCACCATTCGGTGGTCAAAACTGGATTCCATATCCATTGGACTTCGTTGTGATTATTATTGTTTCCCTAGCCTTCTACAGATGGGGAATTTCCAGTTCAATGGTAAGTACTGATCTTCATAATGCAAAAGTGGTCAATGACCAAATTAATCTAGACGCATATGAAGACGAACCAACTGACGAAAATAAAGAAGACAAATAAAGCATAAGAACACCACTTGGTGTTCTTTTTTATTTGCTCGATGTTTTATTTCTTGACAATTGTAATTCTTAAACTTAAAATGAACTTAACTTAAATTGAGAGGAGAAAGAACCAATGAAGAATATTTTATCAACAAGTCTAAGTTCTCGTTGGCAAAGCTGGTGCCTATAGGTCGCATTACTAGTATAGATGCGACTTATGATGCAATCATTAAGCGCATCTGTACCGGCTTCTTTCTCACGAATAAATAAGCCTGTGCGGATATGATTCGAACACCACAGGCCATAAGAACGGGTAACCTGTAGTGTCTGGGTTATCCGTTTTTTTATTGCATTTATTTACCATTTAAGCTTTATACCAAAAGGAGAATGAGTTATGAAAAGACTTTACACAGTCATCTTTGTCCTAGTCGTCTTACTAGGATTTGGTTTTTACCAAGAAAAACAACCACATAAGATCAGTCGTGATCACACCCCTACTGTTGGGATCTTACAACTTACAGAACATCCCGCACTAGACGCTATTCATAAGGGAATTATCGATGGATTAAAGGAATCTGGCTATACTCCAGGTAAGAACATCAACATCGATTTCCAAAATGCCGAAGGTGACCAAGGAAACTTAAAAACAATGAGTTCTAAGTTTGCGACCGAAAACGTCGACATGTCAATCGGTATCACCACCCCATCAGCACAAGTCCTAGCTAACACAGTTAAAAACGCCCCACTTATTCTAGGTGCGATTACTGATCCTAAGTCAGCTGGGTTGGTTGATTCAAACGAACACCCCGGTCGCCAAGTTACCGGTGTTTCAGATTTCCCTCCAATGAAGGAAGAATTAAAACTAATCAAGGAAATTATGCCTAACTTACATACTCTAGGGGTAATTTACACATCAAGCGATGACTCAGCTACTTCTCAATACCATCAATTCGTTGAACTATGCAAGAAGGAACACGTTAACGTTAAGGGGTACTCAATCTCAAACACTAACGACTTAAACCAAGTTGCTACTCAAATGGTGCAAAATGTCGATGCTGTCTACGTACCAAATGACAACACCGTTGCTTCAGCAATCCAAACACTAGTAAACGTTGCTAACACTAAGAACGTGCCAGTCTTCCCTACTGCCTCAACTGTTGTTAAGCAAGGCGCACTAGCTACTATTGGTTTGAACCAATACAAGTTAGGTGTGCAAACTGGTAAGATGGCCGCTCGTGTTCTAAAGGGTGCGAACCCAGCAGACATGCCAATCGAAAAGCTAAGTCATGGTGACCTAGCAATCAACTTAGGCCAAGCTAAGAAACTTGGTATCAAGATTCCTGACTACCTTCTTAAGGAAGCCAAAAGAAACGGAGTGATTTACAAATGAGTTTAATTATTTCAGCAATCGGACAAGGACTATTATGGTCCGTAATCGGAATTGGTCTTTACCTAACATTTAGAATTCTAGATTTCCCTGATATGACCGTTGAAGGAACTTTCCCAATGGGTGCTGCAACCGCCGTTACAGCAATTGCTCATGGTGTCAATCCTGTTTTAGCTACCATCTTAGCCTTCTTGGTTGGATGTGTCGCTGGTCTTGTTACCGGTCTTTTATACACTAAAGCAAAGATTCCTGTACTACTTGCCGGAATCTTAGTAATGACTGCTTCATACTCAATCGATCTTCGCATCATGGGTAAGCCTAACCAATCACTATTAGGTCTTCCTACCTTACTAAGTGGTAAGTTTTTACAATCATTACCACCTTACTTCGATGGTGTCTTCGTTGGCTTTATCGTCATCACCGTCGTAACTTTAATTTTGATTTACTTCTTACAAACTGATTTAGGACAAGCCTTCATCGCCACTGGTGATAACGAAAATATGGCCGAATCACTAGGTATCAACACCGACAACATGAAAATCATGGGTGTGAGTGTATCTAACGGTCTAATCGCCTTAGGTGGTGCTTTAGTTGCCCAAAACAACGGTTACTCAGATGTTAACATGGGTATCGGTATCATCGTTGTTGCCCTAGCATCAATCATCATTGGTGAAGTTATCTTCGGTGACTTAACTATGAACCAACGTCTAGTTGCCGTAATCGTCGGTAGTATTTTATACCGTCTAGTATTACTACTAGTTCTACAACTTGGTTTCAACGCCAACGATTTGAACTTAATCTCATCAATCCTACTTGCGATTTTCATGGGTCTTCCCGCATTCGAAAGTCGTTTCCATCTAAAACATGTCTTGAAGAGGGGGCTAAAAAATGACTAAGACAATCTTTCAATTAAAAGACGTCGTAAAGACTGTTAACGAAGATACTCCAGAAGAATTAAACATCTTAGATCACGTTGACCTAGACATTCATGAAGGTGACTTCATCACCATTCTAGGTTCCAACGGTGCTGGTAAATCAACATTATTCAACACCATTGGTGGTAACCTTCGCCCTACTTCTGGTCAAGTTATCTACAAGGATAAAGACATCACTAACATGTCAGTTGTTAAACGCACATCATTTTTAAGCCGTGTCTTCCAAGACCCTAAGCTAGGAACTGCTCCTCGTATGACAGTTGCTGAAAACCTATTGCTTGCTGAAAAACGTGGTGATCACCATCACCTAGTACCTCGTAAGCTAAAAGGTGAAATGAAACGTTTCAAATACATCACCGCTAAGATGAACAACAACTTAGATCATCGTTTAAACACCGCCACCGGTAGTCTATCTGGTGGACAACGCCAAGCATTGAGTTTTTTAATGGCAACCATCAAGAAACCAGGTATCTTACTACTAGATGAACATACTGCTGCATTGGATCCTAAGACATCCCAAAACCTAATGGACATTACCGATGAAACCATCAAGGAACAAAACCTAACCTGTCTTATGATTACCCACCACCTAGAAGATGCATTGAAGTATGGAAACCGCCTATTGGTACTACACCAAGGAAAGATTTCATACGACATCTCAGGTGAAGAAAAGCAAAAACTAACCAAAGAAGAACTACTTACATTCTTCAACGATATTCAATAAAAAAAGAAGGCATCAATCGATGCCTTCTTTTTGTTTTGCTTATTTTTCGTAAATTTTAACAAGGCCTTGGGTTCCGTCATCACCTAATTGATAATCATTCACCATCTTGTCATATAGTTGTTTAGCTAGTTTAGTAGCTGGTAAGTCAATGTGCATTTCTTCAGCGCCTTGTAAGGCAATTCGTAAATCCTTCAAGAAGTGCTTAGCTGAAAAGCCTGGCTTAAAGTCATCCTTCAATACACGTGGGCCATAGTTATCTAGACTCCAGTTGTCAGCACTACCACTTGAAACAGTGTCCATCATTGAAGCTAAGTCCAATCCGGCAGCCTTACCGTATTCGTACATTTCGACCATTCCAGTCATAGTACCGGCAATCATGATTTGGTTTGCCATCTTAGTATGTTGACCCTTACCGGCACCGCCAAATAGTTTTACTTGGCCGCCCATAGTATCTAGAATTGGTTTGACCTTATCAAAGGTTTCTTGATTACCACCGACCATGATGGTTAAGGTACCATTCTTGGCACCGACGTCACCACCGGATACTGGTGCATCCAATGTTTCGATACCCTTCTTTTGTCCTTCAGCAAAGATTTCTTCGTCTAATTTTGGTGTTGAAGTAGTTGAATCAATCAAGATAGTGTCTGAATCTGCACCCTTGAATAATCCGTTATCACCAAAGTAAATTTCTTTTACATCATCAGGGAAACCAGCAATTGTGATCACAACATCTGAAGATTGAGCAATTTGTTCAGGCGTATCTAACCACTTAGCTCCGTTATCGATCACGCTTTGTGCGTGCGCCTTGGTACGGTTAAATACGTTTACCTCATATCCTGCTTTCAATAAATTATTAATCATTGAGGAACCCATTACACCGGTTCCGATAAATCCAATTGTCATGTTTCATCCCTCCTTAAATAAAACACTATAGCTATTTATCGATATCTTCAAACATTTAGCTTAATTCCTATCAGGTCCAATATTTGTTATAATAAATATGTAAATCTTTTTTCCGAATGGAGGATTATTATTATGAATAATGGTGACAATGACAACCGTATTCGTAAATATACTTTCGATGATACATTTATGAACTCCGAAAATAATCAGTCAAATTCAAATCACATTTGGCCAATTATTATCTTTATCGTCGTTGTGGCAGCGCTAATCTTAGGCGGGGTAAAAGCCGTTACCTACTTCACTAGCAGCCATGACAATCAAACCACTAAGATGACTCAATCAAGTAATCAAAGTAGTTCAAGTACGGATGAATCAAACACATCCGAACAAAGTAAGAATAACCAAAATAAGAGTAACTCATCAAATCAATCAAAGAAGAAAACTATGTTTGATGGTACTCACATCTTCAGTTCCGTTGCTGATGCGCAAAACTACGCTAAGGCAACGCAAAGTCAGTGGATTCAGGCTGGTTATCAAACCTATACCGTTTCAGCCGATTCACAAGGTTATTACATCTTAAAATTCGTTAGATAGGAGGAATATTCATGAAAGTAAACGTTAAGTTAGACAACAACCGTCTACCCGACAAGTACACTCGTCATGCAGCTGATGAATTTAAGCAAAACGATTTTCCAGTCGTATCATTTCCCTTCTCAATTGAGGATGTGCCTGCCGACACCATGGAAATCGCCTTTGCGCTAACCGATTTAGATTCAATTCCTGTATGTGGTTTTGAATGGATTCACTGGTTAGTCGCTGGACTTGATGGTAAGGACGTGGTGGTCCCTGAAAACGCCAGTCAAGAAAATCCATTACACTGGACTCAAGGTAACAACAGTTCAGCCGGTCACATCTATAACCTAGGTGATCAACCTATCAGTCATAAGTACATGGGCCCTAAACCACCAAGTGGTGTTCATGACTATACATTGACCGTTTATGCTTTAGACCAAAAACTAAACTTCAAGGATGGCTTCTGGTACAACGAACTACTTCATAACATTGATGGTCACATTATCGAACAAGTAAAAGTCGATTTACCTGTTGAAAACTAATAAAAAAGCGCTGCCGATTTGGCAACGCTTTTTATTTTTATAGTCGAGCAATTCGTTGGGCTTCGTCTTCTAGTCTAAAACACAAGTCTAATGCGTCTTTTCTGAAGTCCTCAACAAAGCTTTCTCCATTTGATTTAAATTCAGCAATTTGACGACCACTGATACCGGTAACTGTGAAAGTTACTCCATCATCAGCAAGCTTAGAAGTGTCGTAGTGACCTTCTTCTGCTTCTTCTAGGTAATCTTGGAATAAATCTGCAACCGCTTGGAAAATTACTTCTTCTTCGGTTACCTTGTGTCCGTCGATTAACATACGAGCCATCTTTAATTTTACTTCGTCCATGTTTTCTGGAATTAATTCACTCATTATTAACACCATCCTTAGCTATTATTTTATCATAATCCATAATCATTTTTAGAAAATAATGCGTTAAAAATGAAATCACTTTTTCAATCATGTTATTATCTTATTATAAAGGAGTGTTCGAAATGAAAATCGGAATTATCGGTGCAGGCCCTCGTGGTCTGTTAATGCTTAACAATTTGATTCAAAACTTTGAATCATCTGATCATGACAATTTAACAATTCATCTTTTCGACCGTGCCGTTGCAGGTGGCCGTGTCTGGAAAGTCAAACAACCAATTAGTCTAATTATGAATACCCCTGCCAATGAACTTTCATTATTCGATGATGGACAAGAAGACGCACTAAGTGTCTCAGAATGGTGCCAATCAGATATCTCAAACAAATTTATCAACAGTCTCGATGTTGATAACAAAGACGAGTTACTAACAGCTGTCGATAGGATTAACGACAGAAGTTACGTGCCTCGTGCCATTTGCGGTGCATACTGCCAATGGTTCTTCCAACAATTAGTTGAACAAATCAAGGACAATGACAGCATCAACTTGGCTGTTCACTTCAACCAAAATGTGGATAACGTCGAAAAGGTCAAGGACGATTCTTTCGTCGTATCTGTGGTTGATGTGGATTACCCTGTTGATAAGCTAGTATTCAGTCTAGGTCAACAAGAAAACAAGTTAACCAAAGACCAAGAATCACTGCAAAAATACGCTAAGGACTACGGTCTAACCTACATTCTACCCGGTGAAGCTGATGAGGCAGACTTATCAACAATCACCAGTGATCAAAATGTGATTATCCGTGGAATGGGCCTTAGTTTTAACGACTTCGTATCCCGTCTAACCGAAGGTCGTGGTGGATACTTTACCGACAACGGTAACGACACCTTAACCTACCACGCCTCAGGTGATGAACCTACTATTTACGCTGGTTCTAGACGTGGGGTACCTTACTATCCTAAGGCAATTAGTCAAAAGGCATTCAATGAAAACTATCCAGCAGTCTTTTTAACCAACGAAAATGTGGATAAACATCTAAAGGATGGTCACATCTCCTTTGAAGATTTCCACATGTTATTAAGATTGGACATTGAATATCGTTACTACAGCTTCTTATTCAGTCTAAAACATCCCGAAATTGATGTTGAAGACTTCCAAAAGAAGTTCATAGAAACTGACAACCACAACGTTTTAATCGGTAGTTACCACCTACCAACTGAAGAAGTCTTTGATTGGGATAAGATTTTAAACCCAGTCGCTGGCGTAAAGATATCCACACTGGATAACTATCAAAAACACATCAAGACTTGGTTAAAAGAAATGATTGACGACGCCCTACTAGGCTCTAAGACCGGTCCTGTCATCGGTTCACTAGAAATGTTACGTGATCTTCGTGACAACATTCGTTACGTCTTATCCAATCACTTATTCACAAACGATGATTTAGTGCACAAGTACCTAGGACGTTTCTCTTCTGACATGAAGTTCCTATCCCAAGGTGCTCCAGCCATTCGAAGCCAAGAAATTTTAGCATTGATGGATGCTGGTATCGTCAAGATTATCGGTCCTCAAATGCAAGTCATCGGTGCCAACCACAAGTTCATCACCCGTTCAGCATTCTACGGTGAAGAAATTATCCACGGTGATGCTTTAATCGAAGCACGTACCAATGCTCCTGTTACCAAGGTTTCCGCAAACCCTGTTATCACTAGCATGATGGACAAAGGCTTAATCAAGCCACTTCCAATCACCTTATCTGATGGTGAAACAGTGGATAACTCATCTGTGGATATCGATATTAAGACTGATCAAGTGGTCGGCCAACCAAACTTATACACATGGGGATTAAATACTGAAGGATTATACTTCGTTACCTCAGCCATTCCTCGACCAGGTGTAAATGATTCAATCCTACGTGCCGGAGACGATATCGCAAAAGGGCTATTAGACATCCCTGTTGAAAACCCAACCATTTACATGTAAACAAAAAGCCATTCATGCACTGCACCCCAAAGTTTGTACAAAACTTTGGGGTGTTTTTGTGTCTAAATATAAAGTAGAAGATAAATTAAATGTAATTAACACATACCTAAACGGTATGGGATCTCAAATGGTAGCTAGAAAATTTGGGATTAAAAGTAGAAATACTGTTTTATGTTGGGTTAAGAGTTACAAAAAATATGGTCTAGATGGTCTGAAAAAAAGTAATAA
>NZ_JBMHFD010000003.1:0-190681 GCF_049166695.1 Apilactobacillus intestinapis | reverse complement strand
AATATATATCTTATTACAACAATTATCGTATAAAACAAAAACTGGGAGGAATGTCACCGGTTGAATACCGGATCAATTCCTCCCAGAAAATAGCATAACCATCTTCCAATTTTAGGGGTTCAGGTCAGCGACTTTTTTATTTACTCTTTTTGCTTCTCATACATAACAAGATGTAGCAAAGAATTCCGGCAACGATAAAGATGAAACCATCTGTAACCGCCACGCTATCAATACCTCGATAAAATGCATTGTGCACGATAGATAACAACGATGAGTTGTGCATCTTTTCAGCGATTTCACTCCCCGCAAATGGTCCAGCATTTTGGAACACGTGCATCAATGAATCACCCATCTTAGAAGTAACTAAGTGATCGTTGTAGCTATCGGTCAATGATAATCCTAATACAACTAGTCCCAGACTGGTCCCGAATTGTTTACCAACATTTAGTAATCCAGATGTCATCCCAATTTCCTTTGGTTCTACGGAACTAACGGCAATGTTAGATGATAGTGGATTAACAAATGCATTGGCCAAACCTAAGGTTACGAATGTAGGTATCAAACCGTACCAGTGGTTTTGGTTACCCAAGAAGACTGGTAGGACGAACATTCCGACACCGGCTAGAATTAATACGAAACTGATGATTAGTCCCGGATTAATCTTAGTGGCAATCTTACCAGAGATGGGCCCAATCACAAGTGAAAACGCGCTAATTAACATTAGTTGCGCCCCACTTTGTAGTGCTGAATAGCCCATGTAGTTTTGTGATAGCACGATGATGTAGCTAAATGCTGCATAGATGGCAATTCCTAATGTTAGGTTGGAGATGGCACTTCCAACTACCTGTCTGTTTTTAAGCAAACTAAGATCTAACATTGGACTTGAAAAGTGCTTTTCCCAAACGGCAAAAATTGCGATTAGAATAACACCAGCAGCCAATAAGGCAAATACGTGCATATCGAACCAAGAGTATCCATAGTGGGTTTCTTTTTGAATTAAACCTAAAATAATGCAGAACATAAAGGCAAATGATAATAGCATTCCAATAAAATCAATTTTGCCACTATTGAATGTCTTGGAAGTTGGAATGTATCTAAAACTCATGAATAGTGCGATCAATCCGATTGGGATATTCATCCAAAAGATGGATTCCCAACTAAAGAAGCTAAGTAGAATTCCCCCGAACAATGGGCCAAGTGCGGTGGATAGTCCAGCGACACTTCCCCAGATTCCAAGAGCTAGTCCTCTTGATGGGCCTTCAAAGATGTCAGCAATGATACTCATAGAAAGGCTAAGCATTCCGGCACCACCGATTCCTTGAATACCACGGAAGATGATTAACCAAGTAATACTTGGTGCGACACTACATGCTAGTGAGAAAGCAGAGAATAGTACCAAACTAATGATAAAAATGCGTTTTCTCCCTATTAAGTCCCCTAACTTAGAAATTAGGAACAACACGGCCGCAAACATTAATGTATAAGCATTAATGACCCATTGTAACTGACTAAAACTACTGTTAAAGCTAGTCTGAATGGTTGGTAGAGCAACGTTTACAACGGTCACGTCCAATAAACCCATAAAGAAACCTAGACAGACTGCGACCAATGCAAACCATTTATTTCGACTTTGCATAACAAGTCTCCTTCGTATAGTATTTCCTTCGCGCCTATCTAACGCGAGCCCACCTGTCGATATGCCTATCGATTGTTCCCGCCGAGGAATACCATACTGTTTTAACTAATATAATATATTACCGTATTATTATATTTTCGACTAGTAAAAGCTATTTGCTAGCAACTTGTTCCACCTATTTGTATAATAATCTTCTATTAAAGAATAGGTGGTGGATTGATGAATTACGATAAATACTTGGATGATTTAAACTACGAAGATGCCGATACTGTCTTAGGTAGTGTCATGAGTGCGGCTGGTTTTCCAAAAATCGACAACATTGAGGATGCTTGTGACGTCGCCTATCTATCAGGAAACGAGTCCGATCGCAAAATCATCGAACAGCACCAACCCATGTTTTATAACACCTTAGAACACCGTCTCGTGAACAAACAAGACGTTATCAACATCATTAACCTACTAAACACAAACAAAAAGTGAAACCAAAAAATGATTTCACTTTTTATCTGATATGGTTTTAATTTTATTTCAATAAGTGATAATCTATCAGTTGTAGACAGCTAAAGGAGGGATGGAAATGAAACTACTATTAGGTGAATTTATCGGAACCTACATAATGTTATCCTTGGGATTAGTAACCAGTGTTATCATTAACTACTTCTTATTCCCCAAAGGACAAAACCGTTTTATTACCGGCTTTTACTGGGGCATGAGTATCCTGCTTCCATCCCTTTTAACGACTTTCTTCTTTGGAACCGCCGAATACAATCCGGTCGTCTCACTCACCCTAGCCGTTAACCACCAAATTCACTGGTGGCTAATGATTGGTGAAGTAATCACCCAAATCCTCGGTGCTTGGCTAGCATCACTAACCGTTAAGGCCGTTTGGTCAAAATGGCTGGCTAGTCTTCCCCTGAACTTGAACTTCTATGCGACCGTCCCTCGTGACGTCAACAATTGGAAACGTAACTTCAAGTGGGAAATCATCGGGACCTTCTTGATTATCGTTAATACAGAAATGCAAAATGACATCAATGCCCAATGGTGGATCAAGACCTTATTCTCATCATTACTAATGATGATTATCATAAGTATCGTTGCTCCAATCACTGGGGCCGCATTTAATCCAACTCGTGATTTGGTTCCTCGTTTCTTCTTTTCTAGAACTTACGACAAACGCCTATCACAATGGAGATACGCGGTGGTCCCTTTCTTAGGACCTATCATTGGTGCCATTTTAGGAATTATCTTTTCAGTTATCTTTAGTCATCTTGTTTACAAGTCATGATGGCAAATGCATTTTCACCGGTATGAACTGAAACAATTGATGAAGTATATTGAACTAATACGTTAACGTTTGGGAATTGTTCTTCCAGACGTTTTTTTAATGCCATCGCAAATTCGTCACTACCAGTGTAACTGATACCGATGAACTTGTAGTTGGTGTTGGCGTTAGTTTCAAAGAATTGGTCCAACCACTTGGTGATGGTCTTCTTACCGCGACCCTTTAGTTGTAGCTTTAGGTCATCTGGTAGTAGTTGGAAGACAACGTGTAGGTTCATCATCTTTGAGATGATACCAGTGGCCTTGCTGATACGACCACCCTTTACTAGGTTTTCCAATGTACTTACACCGATGTATAGTTCGGAGTTTTCAATATCGTGGTTCACGTGATCGATGATTTGATCACGAGTGTAATCACCTGATTGAGCCATCTTAGCTGATTCAACCACTAGGAAACCTAAACTTTGGTCGATGTAGTGAGTGTTAACCACTTTAACGTCTCCGTCAGCGATTTCACTAGCTTGACTAGCTGCGTGAACAGTTCCACTTAATAAATCGGTCATGTGTAGTGACAAAACGGTGTCGCCGTTCTTGGTTAGTTCGTTGTATACTTCAACGAATTGACCGATTGAAGGTTGACTGGTAGTAGGAAAGTCACCCTTTGGATTATCTTTGATGTATTGAATTAGTTTTTGACCATCCATATCAATGCCATCTTGGTAAGCTTGAGTACCAATGTTGACGTTCAATGGAATTACTTTAATGTCGTATTTATTAACAGTTTCTTCTGGAATTAGTGCTGTTGAATCCGTCACAATTTTAATCATGTTATATCTCCTCGAATTCTTATTCTACCTATATAATAACGGTATTTTGAATATTTTTCAGTAATTATTTATCTAAATTTAGATTTAATCAAGGAAATAAAAAAAGCCACCGTATAACCGGTAGCTTTTCATGATTATTTTTCATCAATTGCGGCTTGAATCTTACCTAATAGTAAGCGACAGATTGGGCCAACAATCACTAATTGTAGTGGTAATGCTAGGCATAGGTTTAAGATCCATGCGCGACCATACATTGCCCATGTGATGTTTTCAAAACCAAAGGTAACGATGATACCAAATAGTGACATTAAGGTCACCATGCCAAGTACCATCATGGTTGAAATGCATAGCGCAATCTTAATTGGTGTTTGTTTCCATTCTGGTTTGAATATATAATTGAAAAAGATAGCTTTAACGAGTGGGCCAACCAACACTAAATCTAAGATGGCGGCAACTACTAATGCTAGTGGGTAGCCCACTAATACTTCGACGATAAAACCGGCGTGAATTCCGCTGGCCATCGCGATGTTATATGCTTCCATAACGATAACCATAAGTCCGGCCATCATCCCTGTAAACATTAATTCTTCTTTAAATCCTCTAGGCATAATATACCCCTTTCTTTTATCTCTATTATTTAGCCTAGCACATCAAAAATTTTTTCATAAGTTACAATTCTGTTACAAATTACATATCAATGCTAAACGAAAGGAGGAACCATCTTGAATCGAATCGGAATCAGAGACTTAGTCGAATTCACACTGAGAAGTGGTGACTTAAACGCCCGTTTGAATAGCTCCAATACCGCGCGAAAAGGCGCCCAAATTCACCGCAAACTCCAAAAGAGCAAGTACATGCACTTTGAAAGTGAATACTATCTGGATACGAAACTAAAAATCAACGACATCGACTTTCACATCGAAGGCCGTGCCGACGGTGTCTTAATCGACGGTAAGGATGCCGAAATCGTAGAGATTAAGACGTCCGACGTTGAATTTAAGGACCTACCGGAAAGCATCATGACGCTCTACTGGGGGCAAGTGAAGGTTTACGCCTATTTCTTGATGCAAAAATTCGACGATCTAGATGCGGTCAAACTAACCCTTACCTACGTTCAAACACCCGATGAAATCATCACTGATAACGAAATCGCCATCAGTCGAGACGAAGCCCAAAAATTCTTCGACGACCTTATCAGTGAATACGAAGAATGGTTGAAGTTAAGAACCGATATCATTAAGGAAAGAAACAAGACCGCCAATCAAATGGCCTTTCCGTTTAAAGAATTCCGACATGGTCAACGCAATTTCTCCGCGGTCGTATACAAGACAATTGCCAATCACAAGCACTTGTTTGCCCAAGCACCGACTGGAACCGGGAAGACGATTTCGACGCTCTTTCCCGCCGTTAAGTCGATGGGCCAAGAATTGTCTAATCGCATTTTTTACCTAACCGCTAAACAAAGCACGCGTATCGTCGCCAAGGAAGCAATGGACTTGATGATGGATAAAGGACTAAAGGCCAAGACCATCACTTTAACCGCCAAGGAAAAGATTACCTTTGAAGCCGAAAAGGATTTAAAACCCGAAGATAACCCATACATGATTGGGTACTATGACCGTTTGAAACCGGCCATCAAGGATGTCTTGGAACACGTCGATCAAATCGACTTCGACGTCATCCAACAATACGCCGAACAGTACAAGATTGACCCGTTTGAATTCTCACTCGACCTCAGTCAATTCTGTGACGTCATCATTTGTGACTACAACTACATATTCGATCCACAGGTGCACCTTCAACGTTTCTTCACGGTCGAAGATCCCGACAACATCTTTTTAATCGACGAGGCTCACAACCTGGTCAACCGTTCCCGTGACATGTACTCGGCGGCAATCTCCAACAAGGTGTTACCCGACCTAATCAAGGCCACCAAGGACCAAGAGGACAACGAAAGACTGCATAAAGCATTGAAATCATTCCGCCGTTCATACACATTAAACGTCAAGCCGCTAACCGAAAGTGACGAGGAATACGTCCACTTGGATAATCCGCCAAGTGCGTTTGTCAAACAGCTCAACAAACTTTGTGACGTCATCTCCGATTGGCTCGGTAAGGACGAAAAGGATGAAGAGTTAAACGATGCAATTGTCGATTATTACTTCACTCTCCTTAGTTTTCAACGGATTGCCGAACTATACGACGACACGTTTAAGACCAGAATGTTTTACGACCGTGATCAAAACGTCATCATCAAACTATTCTGTATGGACCCCAGTCCGTTTATTGGTGAGTCACTCAAACTCGGTGGTAGTGCTGTCTTGTTCTCGGCCACCCTTTCACCAATGGACTACTATCAACGCGTCTTGGGGGATGAAGATGACAGCCTCGTCTATGAAATCAATTCGCCGTTTGACCCAAACAACCAACAGGTGATTATTACCAACTACATTCAAACCACCTACGCCAAGCGAAAGAGCAGCATTCAACCAATTGTTGATACTATCAACGCGATGATTAACAGCAAGCATGGTCATTACCTCATCTTCTTGCCCTCTGGTAAGTATCTAAACGATGTCGTCGAAGCGTTTGAAAAACAAAATCCAACCGTCGACGTCCTCGTGCAAGAAAGTGACATGAGTCCCGAAGAACGTCAATCATTCATCGATACGTTTAAACGTGATGACGATGACACGTTGGTCGGCTTTGCCCTACTGGGTGGCATTTTCTGTGAAGGAATTGACCTTAAGGGTAGCCACCTCATTGGGGTCGGGATTGTCTCAGTTGGATTACCTGGATTAAATCCAGAAAACGACCTCATCAAGTACTTCTTCGATGCCGAAAACGGTCATGGCTTTGACTTTGCATACCAACTACCGGGATTAAACAACGTTTTTCAGGCGTCCGGTCGATTGATTCGAACCAACCAGGATGTCGGAAACGTCATTTTAATGGATCAACGATTCAAACAAAATCGTTACCAAAAGTTATTCCCAAGAAATTGGCACCAGGGTCAACTATCGACTGCATTTAACATCAATCAAACCAAACAAAAATTGAATCATTTTTGGCAACAACACTAAAAAAGACTTACGGAAAATCCGTAAGTCTTTTTATTAATTCATTATTTTTCGCGTGCGACACAGACACCTTCTGGAACATGAACGTCTTTTTGCACAACAGTTAACTTACCGCTGTTAGCATCACGTTCGTATAAGGTAGCGTCGTTAGTGTTTTGGTTAACAACAACCATGAACTTTTCATCGCTACTGAAGTTAAAGTCACGTGGAAAGTCACCTTCAGTGCTTGCTAGTTGAATTAGTTCAACCTTGCCATCGTCTTTAACTTCAAAGACCGCAATACTGTTGTTACCACGGTTTGAAACGTAGACAAACTTACCATCAATTGATAGACGAATGGCAGCGGCACCGTTGTGTTCTGTCCAGTCATCAGGGATAGTTGCGACGATGTGGTCTAAGTGGAAGCTACCGTCATTTTGATCGTAGTTCACAACGGCTAGCTTACTGCTTAATTCACCAACGATGAATGCAACATGTTTTTGTTCATCGAAGACAACGTGACGAGGACCAAAACCAGCTTCCATCTTCAATGTAGAAACTTCAGTTAATGCACCATCGTCTGCGATGTCGTATACGTAAACCATGTCTTGACCTAAGTCGACAACCACTAGACGGCCATCTGGAGTTAGGTCAGCATAGTGGGGATGAGCACCACTTTGTTGTTCTGGACGTGGACCCACGTTTCCTTCATGAACAACCTTGTTTAAGTAAGTTAGTGATCCGTCTTCTTCAATCTTGTATACCATTACTTCACCGGTGTGGTAGTTGGCGGTGTAGACAAATTGACGACCTTCATCAACAGTGATGTATGCTGGGTTGGTATCTTCGTTTAAACAAACGTTGATTTCCTTAGCAGGACGAGTTGAGTTATCTAGTGCTAATGCACCACCCTTACCGTTTTCGCCCTTATCGATGGCGTATAAACGGTTGGCCTTTGAAACAGCTACATAGGTTGGGTTACCGGCTTTGGCAACCAATTGTAGGTTTTGTAATTGCTTTTTGTTTTCATCTAATTCGATTTCATAGATTCCTTCACTTGTATCTCTAGTGTAAGTACCAATTAAGAATTTTTCAGTCATAATTAAATCTCACTTTCGCTTAAAATTTAATATCTCCCCTCTATTATTGCATATTTTGCCAATAATGCTAAACAGTTATTTCAAAAATTTCCCCTTGAAAAATTTTATAATGTATCTATAATTAAAAATACATAATAATATATTAGGTTTTGATGAGAAAAGTACATAACGGATGATTGCCAAGAGAGTTCATGGTTGGTGGAAATGAACGTTTCAAAGTTATCGAAAATGGTCTCTGAACCTTCGAGGGTGAATTGTTTAGCTCTCGACATTTGTGTATGTTACAACACGAAGGAATCAACAGGTTCTAGATAAGATAGTTAATTATATTAATGTATCATTTTAGCTATAAAACTAAGGTGGTACCGCGAAGCATTCGCCCTTTTTGTAAGGGCGGGTGCTTTTTTTATTTCTAAGGAGGTTTATTTATGAGTTCGCATCAGTTTTCAAAAAATCTAAAAGCCAGAAATCTTATCACCATGTCACTAGGTGGTGTTATAGGAACTGGTATCTTCATGAGTACCGGATACTCAATCCAAACTGCAGGTCCAATTGGGACCATTTTCGCCTACGTGATTGGTTCAATTCTGGTCTGTATGGTAATGGCATGTCTGGGTGAATTATCCGTTCACGATCCAAACACGGGAGCATTTCATACATACGCAAGTAAATACATAAATCCCGGTGTTGGTTTCATTACCGCATGGATGTATTGGTTAACCTGGACAATTGCGCTGGGTTCTGAATTCATCGCCCTTTCAACGATTGGTCAACAATATTTCCCCAGCATCCCCGTTTGGGGCTTTAGCCTAATCTTCACCGTTATCATTTTGTTATTAAACATTATCAACATGAACCTATTTTCTTCCAGTGAATTCTGGATGTCATTGATTAAGGTACTTGCGTTAGTCGTATTTTTAGGCCTTGGGATTCTAATCATCTTTAAGATTGTTCCAATTCACCACACCCATTTCAAACCATTCTTCGGACAACTAACCGCTAATGGCATTTTTCCAAATGGTTTAATCCCCGTTATCTCAATCGTGCTATCAGCCAACTTCGCCTTCTCAGGGGCGGAAATGATTGCCGTCGGTGCCGGTGAAAGTCAAAATCCAGAAAAGACAGTGCCACAATCAATCAAGCACACCCTAATCATCTTGGTAATTTTGTTCATCGGAACCATCGTGGCGTTGGGTTCCATCTTGCCACAAAGTGATTCATCACTCGCACAAAGTCCATTTGTAACTATCTTATCCAATATCAACATTCCATACGCGTCAGACATCATGAACCTAATCCTCTTTATCACCATCTTTTCCGGTGCTAACTCGGGAGTCTACGCTGCTTCTAGAATGCTTTGGTCACTAGCCGACAAGAACACCCTACCAAAGGGATTGGCAAAATTATCCAAAAACGGGATTCCGGTCTATGGATTAATTCTAACCATTGCCGGTGGACTATTAGCATTGTTCTCAAGCATCTACGCACCAAACACTGTTTATCTTGCATTAACCGCGATTTCAGCGTTTGCCGTTGTCTTCGTCTGGTTGGTGATTGGTTGGGCCCACTTCAACTTCAGACGCCAATTTATTAAGGCTGGTCACTCCACTAGCGAGTTGAAATACAAAGCACCACTATTCCCACTCCTACCAATTTTAGTCATCATCATCTGTTTGCTTTCATTGGTCGGAATCGCGTTTGACCCTAACCAACGTATCGCCATCATTATCGGAGTGCCATTCGCCATCATCTGCTACATCTGGCACGCATTAGTATATAGAAAGAAGGATCATCATGAATAAAGTAACTAATTGGATTAATCAACAAGACCACATCTTAATCGACAGCTCCATGTCAACCGGTTTGGAAGAACGTGGCTTAAAACTAAACTCAGACCTATGGACCGCAGCTGCCTTAGAATCACACGAAGACCTAATTGTCGACGTTCACAAAAAGTACTTTGACGCCGGGTCATCAATGACTACGACTAACACATACCAAGCCAGTGTGCCTGGTTTGGTCAAGGCCGGATACAGTGAAGATCAAGCCATCTCATTAATTAAAAAAGCCGTCGAATTAGCCGACCGCGGCCGCAATGAATCAACTAATACTAACCCCAAGTGGTTATTGGGCGGTGTCGGCCCTTACGGTGCCTTTCTGGCCAACGGTTCAGAATACACTGGTGACTACTCATTGACCGATGAAGAATACATCGCCTTTCACGAGGGTCGTATCAAGGCCATGGTAGAAGCTGGCATCGATGTGTTAATCTTGGAAACATTCCCTAACATCAACGAACTAAAGTCAATCACCGAATACACCAAGCAATTCGATATTCCGGTGATTGTGGCGGCGTCATTGAGGGATGAATCACATCTAGCAGATGGTAGCTCACTAACCGATGTGGCGTCATTCTTGGAATCACAAGAACACGTGATTGCTTATGGTTTGAACTGTACCAAACCACAACTAGTGACCCCTGCTCTAAAGGTGTTGAAACAAAGTCACCCTGCGCACAAACCTTTCATCGCCTTTCCTAACTCTGGTGCGACCTACAATCCAGAAATTAAGGAATGGAATCACGACGATTTATCATTTGAAGAATTCGACGACCTAATTGCTCAATGGTTCGACTTAGATCTTAAGTTTGTCGGTGGCTGTTGTTGCATGACAGAAGCCCAAGAACAACACATCTACGACAAGTGTTTCAAGTAGTTTTCTCGGCTGATTTCTTTGAAATTTAGTTTTTCTCTACTATAATAAAGTCTAGTAAATTTAAGGAGACTTATTATGCGTAGTTTTGAAGGATTAAGACCAATCATCACTGAACACTTTTATATGGATTGGTTAACAGAATTTAAGCTTCAATCAGTAATCGATTTTCAAAAGCAACAAGATGAAAAAGCAGATATCATGAGCACTTCCAACTTTATCAATGCCATCATGAACGACATCATGAGTCAAAAGGGCTTGCTATGGGGTGTCATGGATAAGGAAACTAAACATTTCGTCGGTGTCGCTGGTATCTCAAACCTACAAAGCGATGCTCCAATCGTCTACGTGAATGTTTTAAACATTTCTACTGATGCCGAATTAGAATTAATTAGACGAATTGTCCAATTCAAGCATCAATACTGGCCTGACAAGACTTCTCAATTCAACATTTCACCATTAAATGATGAAATTAAGGCCGCAATTGACGCTTTATAGTTGATTTTATTTGCTTTATTTACTTTTTAATCTTATTATTAGGATAGAATAGTTATAAAGTAATAATCAAAGGAGGTAGAGTGTTTGTCTAACGAAATGTACGAAAAGGCCTTAGAAACCTTACGCGATAATAATGTAAGAATTACACCTCAAAGACAGATTATCCTAAAGTATTTAATTAATCATGATAATCACCCTTCCGTAGACACTATCTACGAAGCTTTGAAGCAAGAATTTTCTAACCTAAGTATTGCAACCATTTACAACACGTTACAATTATTTGAAAAGTTAGATATTATCATTGCACTACCTGCTGAAGATGGTGGAATTAGATATGATTTCTTTGGTTCTCCTCACTTCCACGCTATTTGTGATAATTGCGGTGAAATCGAAGATATCGACTTCCCTAACTATAAGCAATTAAAACAAGAACTAGCCAAGGAAGCGATGGATCAAGCCGGTTTCCAAACCAACAAGATTCATATTGAAGTCTTTGGTCTTTGCAAGAATTGCAGAGAAGAATTAACTAAAAAAGATAATTAATAACAACAAAAAAGAGTCACATTCGATTGAATGTGACTCTTTTTATTTACCCTTTTTTAACCACGGTAGTAGTCTTCTGGGACGCGAACTAAATCACGCTTTACTAATTCTTCAGCGTTTTGAACAGTGTTCCAAGCGGCACCCTTTAACAAGTTATCCGCTACCACCCACATGTTAAAGCATCCAGGATTTTCTTGGTCTGCACGAATGCGACCAACGAAAGTTGAACGCTTGCCTTCTGCGGTAATTGGTTGTGGATATACTTGATGATCTGGATCGTCTTGTAGGACTGCACCATCGAATTGATCGATAACGCGTTGAATATCTTCCTTAGTAGCTGACTTGTCTTCTACTTCGAAGTATACTGATTCACCGTGAGAAATGGCAACCGGTACACGAACACAGGTAGCGTTAACCTTGATGCCAGTAGCATCCATGTCGTTTAACATAATCTTCTTAGTTTCGTGAACCATCTTCCATTCTTCATGAGTAGAACCGTCTTCTTCAAAGACGTCAATTTGTGGTAATAAGTTAAATGCTAGTGGATAGTGCTTCTTATCACCCTTGGTAGGTAAGATGTCTGCGCTCATTTCCTTACCATCTAGGTAGTCTTGAGCTTGGCCGTAAAATTCATTTAATGCTGATTGTCCAGCACCTGAAGCGGCTTGGTAAGTGGATACAACGATTTGGCTTAAACCAAACTTTTCAAAGACAGGTTGTAAGGCAACCACCATTTGAATGGTTGAACAGTTAGGGTTGGCAATAATTCCGCGATGGTTAGCTAATTGATCAACGTTTACTTCTGGAACAACTAGTGGGACATCTGGGTCCATACGGTATGCACTGGTGTTATCGATACATACAGCACCGCGCTTTACAGCTTCTGGTAGGAACTTCTTGGAAGTACTACCACCGGCTGAAGCTAGCACAATGTCGACTCCTTCAAATGAATCTGGAGTAGTTTCTTCAACTTCGATTTCTTCACCCTTGAATTCAATCTTAGTTCCAGCTGAACGGCTTGAAGCAAGTAACTTCAAGTTCTTAACTGGGACGGTGGAGTCCTCTAGTTGTCTGACCATTCTCATACCTACTGCACCTGTTGCTCCTAAAATTGCTACGTTATACTCTCTCATTTTTTACAAACCTCACTTTTTATCTATTTTGAATAGACATCTGTCTTTTATATGCATACACTTTATTATTAATATACTTTATTTTTCAGATTTGTCAATTCATTTTCCTAATAATTGAATAAATTTATTTAGTCGATCGAGACCGGCTGTTAGTTTTTCTTCACTAGCGGCGAAGGAAATTCTGATGTAGCCTTCACCACTCTTGCCAAACATGCGACCGGGAATTACCCCTAGGCCAACCTTTTCGGCTAGGTCTAAACCAAATTGATAGTCATCTTTACCATAACTATCATCGATTTTGATGAAACAATAGAATGTTGATGTTGGCATCACGTATTCAACACCCATTTCGTCTAACCTAGTTGAGACTAAGTCACGACGTTTTTGATAAATCGCCTTAGCTTCAAAGGCGTCTTCTTGACCGTTTGTCATTGCTTCTAGCGCTGCGTCTTGCACGTTGTCGGCAACACAGGTTACCATGTAGGCGTTAATCATTTTAACTCGTTGCATAATTTCGCTTGGACCACATATGTATCCAAAACGCCATCCTGTCATCGCATGTGATTTTGATAAACCATTGATGTATAGCACTTGGTCTGGAATTTCGCGTGCCAATGAGTAATGGTCGTGATCAAAGGTTAATTCACCGTAAATTTCATCTGAAAGTACCCAGATTGGTGATTTTGCGATAACTTGTCCTAACTGTTTAACTTCGTCTGCGGTGTAAGATACACCGGTTGGATTATTAGGGTCGTTAATTACTAATGCAACGACACCTGGATGTTGTTTTAGGGCATCTTCTAGCAATGCTGGTGTCAATTTAAAACCAGTGTTACTGGTATCAACATCAACCACGTGACCACCCAAGATTTCAATGATTGGTTCGTACAATGAAAAGATTGGGGTTGGAATGATAACTTCATCCCCTGGGTTCACGATTGCTTGTAGCGCTGAATAAATTGATTGAGTCGCACCGTTGGTAACCACGACTTCTTCAGCATCGTATTCTAGGTTCCAGCGGGTAGATAAGTAATTGGTAATTGCTTGTCTTAATTCGACCTTCCCAGCTTGGGCTGAGTAATGTGAGTCATTGTCGTTAATTCCTTGAATCGCAGCTTGTTTGATATGTTCAGGGGTATCTAAATCAGGTTCCCCTAAAGTTAACTTGATTAAGTCTTCGTTTTTTGAAATCGTGTCATCGAAATGACGAATTCCAGATGGTGCGATTCCGTTTAAACGGTGGTTATAAGTTCTCAAAAGCTGTGGATTGGTTCTTGGCATACAATCACTTCCTACAAAATATTTTCTAGACCATCGACTAAGCCGTGTAGTTCTGGAAGCTTTTCTAGTGCTACCCATACCCCTTGCATGAATGATTCACGATCAAATGAATCTTGTCGAATGGTTAATGCTTCACCGGGACCACCGAATAATACTTGTTCGTGGGCCACGTAACCAGGTAGTCGAACAGCGTGAACGGGAACACCCTTGTAGTACATCCCTCTAGCTGGTTCATCTTCTTGGTTGATGTTGTCACCTTGTTTGGTTTCACTCATCATGTCGACTGTGTGAATGGCAGTTCCTGATGGTGAGTCAGTCTTGTCTTCGTGGTGCATCTCAATTACTTCTACATCTGAGAAGTATTTAGCAGCTTGTTGAGCAAATTGCATTAATAGGACTGCTGATAAACCGAAGTTAGCGGCGATTAGACCGTTGACGTTTTCACCGTCAGCTAGACTGATTAGTTCTTGTTTTTGGTCTTCTGATAATCCACTGGTCCCAACGATTGGTGAGATTTGGTGTTCAATTGCGTATTTGACGTTATCGAAGACAACGTTGGGTTGAGTGAAATCAATCCAGACGTCATAGTCACCTTCGATTGCATCTAAACTGTTAAAGACTTTAACATCGTCAGATAGGTTGTAGTCACTTGGGTTCACGTCAGTTTTAGTGGTTAGAATCCCTGTGATGTCGTATCCTGGTTTATCCGCTAGTAAATGAACCACCTTTTGGCCCATTGATCCGGTTGCTCCTGCTAGAAAAATATTCATTAGTTTCTCATCTCCAAACCTAAGTCATGTAGTAATGCGTCTTCTGGTAGTTCCAAATGACGCGCTAAGTTTCTACGTTCTTCGTCATCCAATGGCAAGATTGGTAGACGACATCCCCCAACTGCAAAACCTTGTGCGTTTAACACGGCCTTAACTGGTGATGGTGATGGATACATGAATAATGCATTCATACGTGGGGTTAACCATCTTTGTAATTCACCGGCATGACGGTAATCTCCGTTTTCTAGTGCTTCATACATTTCACGCATTTGAGCGCCATAGATGTGTGAAGCTACAGAGATGATTCCATCTGCGCCGATAGCCTTGGCGAATAGTGATTGAGCATCTTCACCACTGTATACGTGGAAACCATCTTCGGTATGGTCAACCAAGTATTCTAGGTCTTCCATTGATGTACATTGCTTTACACCGATGATGTTTTGGTGGTGTGATAGTTCAACGACTGTGTCGTTAGCCATGGTCACGCCAGTTCTACCTGGAATGTTGTAGATATAAATTGGTAGTGTTGCTTGATCAGCAACTGAGGTAAAGTGGGCAATCATTGAACGTTGGTCAGGCTTGTTGTAGTAAGGAACAACTACTAACAAGGCATCGATACCGTCGATGGTTTGCACTTGGCGGTTAAATTCGATGGTCGCTTCTGTGTTGTTACTACCGGTTCCGGCGATTACGTATGCGCTATCGCCAACCATTTCACCGAAGCGAGTGTATAGTTCAATCTTTTCTTCAGTGGTAAGTGTTGGTGTTTCACCTGTGGTTCCACCAATCACAAATCCACGACTGCCATTTTCTAGACAGTGTTGAGTGACTCTTTCTAATGCAGCGTAATCAATGTTGCCATTGTCATCAAACGGTGTGATGATGGCGGTCATAATATCAATATTTTGTGTCATTTTAATCGTCTTCTCTCATTTCGAATTCTAAAAATGAACTAATTGCGTTAATTCCCTTTTCAATGCAGCTTTCATCAGGATTGAAAGTGTCGGTGTGAAGTGCTGATGTGTTACCAACACCTAGCCAAAACATGGTTCCATCGAAGTGATGAAGAATGTAACCGAAGTCTTCTCCGGTCATTGCTGGCATTGTGACTGTGAAATCCACATCTGGATTTGCTTGCATAAAGTTCATAAAACGGTCGGTCAACTTTTGGTTATTGTTAACTGGGTAGTAACCACCTTGGTTGATATCAACTTTAACTTGGCAGTTGAACCCAACTTCAATTCCCTTACATATTTCAATAATTCTGGTCTTAACAGTTTGAATCATTTCTTGGTTCAAACCACGAATGGTTCCTTTAATATCTACCCTACCGGCAATTACGTTTCTGATGGTTCCACCGTTGATTTGGCCAAAGGTTAGTACTGCTCCTTGGATTGGATCAACGTTTCTTGAAACGATGGTTTGTAGTTGGGTGATTAGCATTGCTGAAGCCACCACCATGTCGTTTGCTTGGTGTGGATAAGCAGCGTGCCCACTCTTACCGATTAAGGTAATGTCGACTTCACTGGTTCCGGCAAACAAGGTTGGATAACAGCATCCAATGGTTCCGGCTGGTAGTTCTGGCGTGTCGTGTAATCCGTAGAATTCATCGACATGCCAATCACCTGAAAATAGGTTACTGTCGACTGCTACCTTGGCGCCACTTTCGCTTTCTTCAGCTGGTTGGAAGAAGAAAATCAAGTCGTCGACTGGTTGGTGTTGAGCAAAGTGTTCCAACAATCCGATTGCAACCGTCATGTGGATATCATGTCCACAGGCGTGCATCACATCATCGTGCTTTGATGAAAACTCTAACCCAGTCTTTTCACTAACCGGTAGGGCATCCATATCACAACGGTAACCAATGGTTTTACTTGAATCGCTTCCGTGAACCTTTACCAAAATCGCAGTTGGTAATTGTTCTGGAGTAAAAACTTCCATATTATCTGTAGCAAATTCGTTGATTAATTCTAATAGGTATTGATGGGTTTGACTTTCGTGCATCGCCAATTCTGGAATCTGATGCAAGTGGCGTCTCACCGCAATTAAATCTAAGGTCATATCATCACAACTTTCTTAGTGCGTCTTCTAATTGAGTCTTTCCCTTGGTTTGATCGTCAATATCTTTAATTTTTCGTGCTGGGTTTCCGGCAACTAATGTGTTTGGTTCAACGTCGTGTAAAACAATTGATCCGGCTGCAACAACGGCACCTTCACCAACGTGAACTCCTTCGATTACAACGGCGTTAGCACCGATCAATACATTGTCGTCAATGCGAACTGGAGTAGCTGAAGCTGGTTCGATTACACCTGCTAGGACTGCACCGGCACCGATGTGACTGTGCTTACCAACGATGGCACGTCCTCCCATGACAACTCCCATATCAATCATGGTGTCTTCACCGATTTCACAACCGATGTTAATAACAGCACCCATCATGATAACGGCGCGGTCACCAATCTTAACTTGGTCTCTGATAGTAGCACCGGGTTCGATACGAGCGTTAACGTTTTTAATGTCTAATAATGGTACGGCTGAGTTTCTAGCATCGTTTTCCAATTCATATTCAGTCACTAAATCTGATTTCAAGATTGGTTCGATGTCTTTCCAGTCTCCGAAGACGGTTGCACTTTGATCATTTCCGAATACCTTTACTGATTGTGGAAAATCAATTTGTGCAATTCTTCCATTAATATATGCCTTAACTGGTGTCTTCTTTTCTGCGTTTTGAATGTAGCTAATAATTTCTTGTGCGTTTAGTTCTGCCATAATAATTAATCTCCTAATTCTAAGTTATTATCTAGTTCGTATAAGTTTTCAAATGATTGACGCTTTGTTACTAATTGAGCCTTGCCCTTTTCAACAAAGACAATTGCTGGCTTTAGGTTCAAGTTGTAGTTGGAAGCCATTGAGTATCCGTAAGCTCCGGTATCTAAGACAGCGACAATGTCACCGGCGTTTAGACTTGGCACGGATGCGTTCTTGATTAAGACGTCTCCTGATTCACAGTACTTACCAACTAAGCGAACCTCTTCAACTGGTTGTGCGCGTGGGTTGTTTGCTGAAACAACTTCGTATTCTGCATCGTATAACATTGGTCTGATGTTATCGCCCATTCCTCCGTCGACTGCGACGTATGGCTTGATGCCGTCGACTCTCTTTTGTGATCCAACGGTGTAAAGGGTTAGACCGGCCGAACCGACAATGCTTCGACCTGGTTCAATCCAGATAGCTGGAATTTGTAGGTTATATTGACTGGCTTGTTCCTTAATGGTGTTGATGATACTTTCAACAAACTTTTCAGGAGCTAGATATCCGTCGGTTGAAACATATTGAATTCCAAATCCGCCACCCAAGTCCAAGACTTCGGTAGTGAAGTCGTATTCTGTGTTGAACTTGTTAGCTAGTTGCATCATCTTAACAGCTAATGCGTTGAAACCATCTGGTGATGAAATTTGTGAACCGATGTGAGCGTGAAAACCTAATACGTGAACTCGTGGGTTCTTATGTAGTAGTTCAAACCCTTCTTCAACCTGGCCAGATGCAAGATCAAAACCAAACTTGCTATCGACCTGACCTGTTTGGATAAATTCATGAGTATGAGCTGTAATTCCTGGAGTAATTCTAATGATGACGTTGGTGGTTTCATCCAACTCTTCAACGACTTGGTTGATTAGTTCGATTTCATGGAAGTTATCAACCATGATGACACCGACGTGATTTTGAATTGCTAGTCTTAATTCTTCTAAAGACTTGTTGTTACCGTGGAAACTCATCTTTGCTGCTGGGAAACCGGCATGCAAAGCAACTGCGATTTCACCTCCGGAAACAACATCGATATGTCCGCCCTCTTGGTTCACCAATTGATACATCGCTGTATTGGCGAATGCCTTGCTGGCGTATGAAATTTCGTAATCAATATCGTTTTGTTCAAAAATCTTATTGAACTGATGGAATTGATCGCGAATAGCTGAAACGTTGTACACCATCAATGGAGTTCCAAATTGGTGAGCAAGTTCAACTGCATCGCAACCATCTATTTGCAAATGTCCATCTGCATTAATGTCATTATCTGTAATTTGATTTGTCATAATAAACAGCCTTTCTAATCGAATGATCTTTAGGTCGTTTTAAACTCGACAGATTGAAAACAAAAAAGGTTCTTTTGGATGAGTGGGCACACTATCCAAAAGAACCTTTAAAATTTTTATTAATCAATTTCTAATTTTAGGATTCAATTGTCGAAAGCGCTCCACAAGACATATTTTCTTGTGACAGTCCGTGCATTCTTCACACACGTCCCAGAAAATGATCTCTGCAAAAAATCATTAACTTCGGCAAGTTCACCTTTCAATAAAGCTCGTAGTCATTGCAGTGACTGACTTTATCTACTAATCTCGCTTGCGACCTCTTCGATTACTTTTAATAATATTCTAATAGTTGGATTACGTCAAGGAGTTTTTTAAATAAAATTTTTAAAGTTTTTTATTACCATATGAGCGACTTAAATTTCGTTAAAATTTCAAAAATGATAGCTTGTCTAATTATTTTTTAATGTTAAAATACAAATCAATAATTTAAGATTGCGAGTTGATTTACATGTCCAAGTTAGTAAAATTTGGTGGAAGTTCACTAGCCAATAGCGAACAATACGCCAAGGTTATAAACATCATTTCAGAAGATGAGCAACGTAAAGTCGTTGTCGTTTCCGCTCCCGGAAAACGTTTTGATGATGATGTCAAAATCACAGATTTATTAATTCAATACGCAACCCAAGTAATCAACAAGGAAGACTATCAAGCTACCCTAGATGAAATCATTAGCCGTTACGCTGAAATTGCGAACGCCTACGACGTTGATGAAGGTGAATTTGCCGGCATCAAGGACACATTCACCAACCTAGCAAAGAACGATTACAAAGACGACGAATACCTAATGGCCGCATTCAAGGCCAATGGTGAAAGAATGAACGCTAAGTTGATGGCAGCGGTATTAAACAGTCGTGGAATGAAGGCTCGTTTCGTCGATCCTAAGGAAGCTGGAATCGTTTTAGACGACATTAATCCAAACGCAGCTAACCTACTTGATGAGACCTATACCAATTTAGAAAACTTCGAATATTCTGACGATGAAAAATTAGTTTTCCCTGGTTTCTTTGGATACTCCAAGGAAGGAAATATCGCTACATTCGCTCGTGGTGGTTCAGACATCACTGGTTCAATTGTCGCTACTGGTTTACATATTGATGTATACGAAAACTTCACCGACGTTAGTTCCATCTATGCGATTAACCCCCACCTAGTGGATAACCCATACCCAATTACTAAGATGAGTTATCGTGAAATGCGTGAATTGGCCTACGCAGGTTTTTCAGTCTTTAATGACGAAGCAATCATTCCCGCCATCAAGGGTCACGTGACCATCAACGTTAAAAATACTAACCGTCCAAACGACAAAGGAACATTGATTGTCCCTGAAGATGAAGTAAAGCATTCACACGTCATCACCGGGATTTCAGCCGATGATCGTTTCTCAGCTTTATACCTTCACTCATACCTATTGAACAAGCAAATTGGTGCTACCTTAACCATCCTTTCCATTTTCAAGAAGTACGGGATTTCATATGAACACATGCCATCAGGGATCGATGACTTGACTATCATCTTCGATAGAAACCAAGCTTCCGATGACACTATTCATGCCTTATGTAAGGAAATTTCAGAAGCCATCCATCCTGACAAACTAGAATGGATTCACAACTACGCACTAATCATGGTAGTTGGTGAAAACATGGCCGTATCAGTTGGTTCAATCAGCCAAATCATCAAGCCATTAGCCGAAAAGAAGATTCCAATTAACATGATTAACCAAGGTGCTTCCAAGATTGCGATTATGATTGGAATCGACCAAGAATACACAGATGAGGCTGTTGTAAGCATCTACAACCAATTCTTCAAGGAGGATTAATATTATGACAAAGTTACATTATGTACACGGTTCAGAGAACCATTTCTTCTTATTGGATGTCGATGAACTAAAAGATTCACTAGATGACACTCAATTAAGTCACCTAGCCCAAAAGCTAGCACAAAGCGACGTTTTACCATACTCAGATGGTTTGTTAGTCGTTGATCACTCAGACCATGCTGAATGCATCGGTCAAATGAAGGTCTTTAACTCTGACGGAAGCGTTGCTTCAATGTGTGGTAACGGTCTTCGTTGTGTTGGCCGTTACTTAGCCGAAAAATTCAACCAAACTGACTTTAAGGTCCAAACCATGCAAGCGGATTTAAACGTTCACGTCTTTGACGACATCGCAAAGGGTGTTTCATGGGTCGGCGTTCAAATCGCTCCAGTTAAATTTGCACCCGCAGATTTACCCTATACCAATTTAGATTTTGACCAAATTATTAACGAAGAAATTCCAGTATTTAGTGACCATCTAAAGTTCACTTCAATGGCTGTTCCTAATCCACACCTAATTAGTTTTGTCGAAGATGATAACGATTTAGAAGAACCCCTATTCAATCTAGGAACTTATCTAAACCAACCAAACGACTACTATCCAGACGGCGTCAACGTTAACTTCGCCAAGATTTTAGGTAAGAACAAAATATTCGTTAGAACTTTCGAACGTGGTGTTGGTTTCACCAACGCCTGTGGAACCGGAATGTCCGCCACTTCAATGGCTTTTGCGATGAACTACCCCGAATTAGTCGACGTTAACGAACCAATCGACGTCTTCAATCCCGGTGGTAAGGTCCAAACTAGAGTCCACACCGAACCCGACAACCGTTGGATTCAACTAATGGGAAACGCGACATTCGTTGGTTACATTGAAGCAGACGAAGTCGACTTATTATCTCAACCAATCCAAAACAACTTAAAAGAATCCGGTGAAGAAGCTGATTACCTCGCTTTCATCGATACCATTAAGCAATAAAAAAAGACTAGCTGATGCTAGTCTTTTTTAGTCTTTAAAGTATAAATGTTCATGCAGTTCACACTTCGGATTAAACTGTGCGAAACAATGTGGGCATACCTTATCTTGGTATTGTTGAAAGGTTAGTTTGTGTTTACAACGGCCGCACATGACCGGCTTAGTATCCTTGGTACTAATTGGCACAAAGTCGTGATCAACCACTAAATTATGGCATTGATAACACGCAAAGTATTGGTGACACTGACCACATTCCATGGCCGCAATGTCGTGAGGCTGATGGTAGTGAATGCAGCGACTATCACTATCTAATTGAATTCCGTAAATCATTGAATCATCTCGATTTCTGTTTATTTATTATTTGATTCTGGTTTTTTTAACAAATACTGCTCGTATAAATGATTGTTCTTACTCAAGAAGTTAATCTCGGTGGTCTTATTAATTCTAATTGTCGTATTACAGTTCTCGTGCTCGTTTAAATCAGCGAGGTACTCGGATTCATTGAGCGTCATGACGTTGTCGGTTAATAGGACAATCTTGCCATGCTCGACGTATTCGCCCTCTAATACGCAAACGCTTATCACCTTTTCGGCCTCAAAGCAGTTCAATAAGACCTGTTGGATTGTGTTGGCGTTAAATGTATCCCACTGGTTCATTAAATGATAAGGATCGTATAAATCACTTTCCATATTCTGTTCAATATAGGAATTCAGCATGTCGGTATAAGCCGTTTCATACCTTATTTCTAAAATGTCACTTTTTAAAAATGCTGTCACTGTGTCTAACGCACCATTCAAATCGATGGTCTTCACAACAACAAAATCACCTAAGTCTTTTAAAAAATAACCTAATGAAAAGCTGTCTAATTCATATCCATCCCTGGATTTGAAGTACCATTCAGCTAATCGGCTATCTCCGATATATTCATCGTTTGTGACTATGTCCATGGCGACACCTTCTTTTTATCATTTACGATACTATACTCCATAATTTTTCTTTTGTCGCTCATCTGATACAATTAATATTATCAATTAAAGGAAGTGTACATATGAATCGCAAACAGTTTTTCATCATCTTGTCAGTGGCATTAGTTTCATTTCTAGGAACCGTTGACATGAGTATCGTAAATACCGCTTTACCGCAGATATCTAAAGACCTACATATTCCAATGAACCAAGCAGAATGGATATCTTCAGCCTACTTAATTCTTATCTGTATGTCGCTTATTTTATTCGGTAAACTAGGGGATCAAATCAGCAAGGCGAAAATATTTCAACTTGGAACTTTAATCTTTACCATCAGTTCACTAATCTGTGGACTTTCCGAAAACTTAATCGTCTTATTGATTGCCCGCTGTCTACAAGGGCTAGGTGCTTCCATGACCATGGCCACTAATTTGGGAATTATCACAGAATCGGTACCGTTTAACCTTCGTGGTCGTGCATTAGGAATCAACACCACCATCGGCCAACTCGGTTACATCGCCGGGCCTGCCGTTGCCGGAATTATTCTTTCCATCGCTAATTGGAACTGGATTTTCCTATTCAACGTGCCAATCGGCATCTTTGCCTACGTCTTTGGTGAATTCGTCTATCAAAAGAAATCAACCAAAGATCGCCAAGCAATTCATATCGATTGGCCAGGTTTCATTATTTTGGCCGTCTTAATCGGTTTATTCTTTATTGGTATATTTATTGGTCAACAAATTGGCTTCGCTAATACCAGCGTTATTTTGGCATTTATCGCTAGCCTAGTTCTACTAATCGCATTTATCGTAGTAGAACGTCGTGTTGACGATCCAATTCTAGCATTGAGCCTATTTAAGAACCCCGGTTTTTCAATCAGTATCATCGCTTTGATGTTCATGTACATCATCATCTACTTCAATAACGTCTTGCTTCCTTTCTACATTCAAGACACCTTAAAGTTCTCACCATCACACACCGGACTACTAATGAGTGTCCTACCGGTGGTAAACGTCTTTACCGCCTACTTAGGTGGTGTGCTATGTGATAAGTATGGTGCTGTCATTATGTCACTTCGTGCTTCACTTGTTTTTGTGGCTGCCGAAGTCATTTTTGCCATCATGCAACCTAACTGGACATTAATGGTCATGCTATTAGGATTCGTGGTCTTCTCCACTGCCAACGGTTTATTCCAAAACAACCCAATGGTAATGGAAAACGCAACCAAGGATCAACAAGGCATTGCCGGTTCAATCTTAGCGTTAAGTCGAAACATTGGTTTCACCCTGGGATTATCAATCTCGACATCAATCCTATACGGTGCAATGAGCTTTAAGAACGGTAAAAAGATTACCACCTACCCATTTGGTAATGATTCCCTATTCGTTTATGGAATGCACTTCACCTACTGGGTTGCAGCAGTAATCATGTTAATTGTTACTGTCATGTTAATCTGGCTATTAAAACACAATCAAAAGAAATACGCATAATAAAAAAGCTAGTGAGTAAATTCTCACTAGCTTTTTTTGTTTGGAATTAACCTAAGAAATGTCTTAGACGTCCCATCTTTTCAATTAAGATTTCACGAACTTCTTGGTCATCAATACGAACTAAATCGTTTGCTAACTTAGCGTGTTCTTTTTCTTCTTCGTTAGTAGGGCCAGCCTTGATATCGAATGCATCTTCGATGGCTTGGATATCTTCTTTAACACCCTTCCATGCAGCATTCTTTTCGATTAATGACTCTAGAGCATCAGCACTGTAGTACTTCAAGACATGAGCAAAGTCATGCTTCATGTTTGGATAGTATTGCTTCAATGCTCTGATTTCATCATCAGTTAATTGGCTTAACACACGACCAGTACCTAATACTTCAGGTGGAACCCCAACTGAGTATAGTGAACCAGTAAATGTGATGGCTCTTGGCATCTTGTATCCATCAACATCTCTAGAGTATCCGATGATACCAACGTGTTGGTGTCTATCACGACGCTTAGGGAATGAATCAAAGACTGATTGTAAGTCGTTGATTAGTGGATCTAGAGTTTCATGGTATTGTTTTGCCGCCTTATCAGCAACTGATAACAATGTCTTTTGGTCATCGTCGTTGATGATTCTAAAGGCATTGTGTTGTAGACCATCACGTAACTTAGCTACGGCTGGTTTTACAACAGTTTCTAAGTCAAAGTCATATCTGAATGCTGATTGGATGGTAGCAGTCTTTAGACCTGGGAATTCTTCTAGGTATCTGTCGACCATTAGTGGAGATAGTCCCCCTCTAAAGATGGCACTACCAGTACCTGCGATTGGGTATACATCGATCCCTGTTTCGTTTTCGAATTCACCTAATTTAGTTAGTGCTAACTTGTTACCAATGATACTGTTTAAGAAACCATTTGATAAAGCTGAATCTGATCCGGCTAAGAACACACGTAGGTATGTTAAGTCTTCGCCAAATTCGTCTTTGTAAATTTCAACGTACTTCTTCAAAATGTCTGGAGCGTTAAATTGAGCTTCAAAACTTTCGAATAATGGAATCATTCTTAAGCGGTCGTTGTTTTCGTGACCATTTTCAAATTCCTTTGATTTGAAGTGAGCTAAGCTTGAGAATTTTTCTTCCATGTTAACCAATTGTTCAGCTGTTCTAGCCATTGGTAAGATTGCTTCGAACAATGGACGGTCTTTGAAACCTAAGTCTTGAGCAAAATCTTCAGCTAATAAGATAGTAGTCATAGCTTGCATTAAGCTGTAACCAGTTTCTTCCCAGATGTTTGGTAAACGGAAAGTTAAGAACTTGTCGTTACCAAGTGGATGTTTACTGAAGTAATCGTAATGTTCAGAATACAAGCGATCAATTACGGAAGAGTCAGCATGTTTTCCTTCCCAATCCCACATATATTCATCTGCATCTAATGTGGAATAGTTTTGATACGCTTCGTTAATTTCATTGAATGCGGACACGAACTTGTCGTTATCGTTCTTAAAAAATGGAACGTTAGCGTTGTCCGGGTGTTGAGTCCCCATGATGTTTGGAATTCTTCTGTCCATGTTAATTACCCCTTTATTTCATAAAAATTTGTAATCGTTTTAGCGCTTCTAAAATAACTTCTTTAGATGAAGCATATGACAATCTGATGTAACCTTCTCCACCAGGTCCAAATGCACTACCTGGAATAACACCAATCTTAGCTTTCTTAGCTAATTCTAGTGCAAAGTTTTCATCGTCTTTACCGTATTGTGCTGGAATCTTGGCGAACATGTAGAATGCTCCCTTTGGTTCTGGCATTGAGAAACCTAATTCAGTTAAACCTTTGTATAAGATATCTCGTCTTTCTTGGTAAATCTTAGCCATTTCAACTGGATCATTTTCACCGTTGATCAATGCTTCAGCCGCCGCAACTTGGGCAGAATTTGTAACTGATGTAACTACGAACGCGTGAACCATTCCAACCTTCTTAATGAATTCTGCTGGTCCACAAATGTATCCAACTCGGTAACCTGTCATCGCATGTGATTTTGATAAACCACTTAGATAAATTGTTTGTTCAGGTAACATGTTGGCAATTGAGTAGTGCTCTACTCCATATGTTAAGTCGCTATAGATTTCATCTGATAAAACATACATCGGATGTTGTTTAATTACTTCTGCAAGTCCGGCTAAGTCTTCTTTAGAATATTCAACTCCGGTCGGATTACTTGGATAGTTCAATAGTAAGGCCTTCACTGAGTCACCATGTTCATCTAGGATGGCCTTTAGTTTTTCTGGTTTTAAGATGAATTCGTCTTCAGATACATCGACCTTAATGACTTCTCCACCTAGGATTTCAATAATTGGGAAGTATAAAGCAAAAGTAGGTGTTGGAACGATTACCTTATCTCCCTTATTAATAATTGTTTGAAATGTTGAGTATAAGGCTTCTGTGGCACCAACTGTCACAATCACTTCACTATCAGCATCATATTTTAAATCGTACTTATTTGATAAATGATTGGAGATTGCATCTCGCAATTCTTTTTTACCAGTTTGATCAGCATAATGGGAATCGTTATTCTTAATGCTATCGATTCCTGCTTGTTTAACGTGTTCTGGAGTATCCAAGTCTGGTTCTCCAATTGTCAATTTAATTAAACCATCAATGGAAGAAATCTTTTTATCAAAGCTTCTAATTCCTGATGGAGCTAATGCATTCAATCGTTGGTTATGTCTACCAACAAGTGATGATGATAAGTTGGGCATTACAATTCCTCCTAAATATGCAAAAAAGGACCAATTGATTGTTTCTAATCAATTAGTCCAATTTTCAATGAGCATCATATTGTTAAATACTATAATATAACTTCATTAAAATTACAATATAATTTTTAATCATTTTCTAATTTTATCAATCATATAAGATATTGATATATCAATATCTCAGATAAATATTTTGTTAGTTATTGAAAAAATAATTGTTCGGTAGTACCTTAAAAATGAAGGGTTTACTTTATGAAAAAAGTGAATTATAATTATTATTAATTAATAACCATTCTAAACTAGAAAGGGCCTTCAATATGAAAAAACAAACTTTAGCACAACGTATTAATATCATTCGTGCCGGTGTGATGGGTTCTAACGACGGAATCCTATCGGTTGCCGGTATTGTTATCGGTGTTGCCGGTGCCACTAGCAACACCTTCTCAATTTTTATTTCAGGAATTGCCGGCATGATTGCCGGAACCGTTTCAATGGCCATGGGAGAATATGTCTCAGTTAATTCTGAAAGTGATTCTCAAAAGAACGCCGTTGAAAGACAAAAGGTTGCCTTAAGAGACAACTATGACTCAGAATTCAAGATCGTCAAGGAAAAATACATGAATAGTGGTATCTCAGACGAACTGGCTACTAAAGCCACTACCGAAATGATGAACAAAGACGCTTTGGTGACAACCGTTCGTGAAAAATACGGTTTCAACGTCAACCAATTCACCAGTCCATACGCGGCTGCCATCGCGTCAATGATTTCATTTCCAACCGGATCAATCCTACCGCTAGTCGCTATCTCCCTTTTCCCTGCTAACATCAAGGTTGTAGCAACATTTATCGCGGTTCTAATCGCCCTATCGCTGACCGGGTACACCGCCGCAATGTTGAGTAACGCCAACCGTTTGAAATCAACATTAAGAAACGTCGCATCTGGAATGTTAACCATGCTAGTAACCTATCTAATCGGTTTGCTAGTCGGAAGTCTAGCCTAGGGAGGAATAACAATGGAAAAGAAAAAACAAACCGCCACAATGGACGAAAAGCTAAACACCCTTAGAGCTGGGGTATTGGGTTCTAACGATGGAATTCTTACCGTCGTTGGTGTCTTGTTCTCAGTTGCCGTGGCCACACCAAACATCTTCACAATTTTTATCGCCGGGCTATCCGACCTATTAGCCTGCGCCTTCTCAATGGCATCCGGTGAATACGCATCCGTTAGTTCACAACGTGACGCCGAAAGCTCATCGGTAGAAAAGGAACGTTACCTATTAAAGAACGATTTAGCAGGTGAAAAGAAGATTGTTCAAGAATTCTACATGAGTCGTGGAATTACCGAGGAAACCGCCAAAGAAATCGCCGATGAATTGATTGCTAAAAAGCCATTGGAAACAATGGTTAGCATCAAGTACAACATCGAATTAAACCACTACATGAATCCGTGGTCAGCCGCCTTCTCATCCCTATTCTCAGCCGCACTAGGTGGATTGTTCCCACTTCTTGCAATGAGTCTAACTAGTGGAATTTACCGCTGGCCAGCAACGATTTTAGCTGTTATTGTCTCAGTTGGTCTAACTGGTTTTATGAGTGCCAAACTGGGTGACGGTAAGGTCAAAGTCGCAGTAATCAGAAACATCATCATCGGAATTCTAACCATGATCATTCACTATGCCATGGGGAAATTAATGAACGAATTCTAAAACAAAAAAGCCTAAGCATTGCGCTTAGGCTTTTTTATTTACTTTAAATAGTTAATTGCAATTTGTTTATATAGACGTATGAATGAATAGAATGATTCTAAATCAACGTATTCATCCGTTTGATGCGCAGTGTCATTTCCGGGGCCTAGGATGATAACATCCAGGTCTTGATTACGTTCCTTAAATTGAGAAGCATCGGTTCCCATTGATAAGGTCTTCAAGTCGAGTTTGTTGCCCAGGATTTCTTCACTGGCAGCTTGAGCAGCGTTGACAATTGATGAATCGGCATCGTTTTTGACTGGATAACCGCTGAAGTTTACCTCTAATTCTAAGTTATAGCCATCCTTTTGATTAAATGAATCAACCAATTCTTGCAAGTCAGCAATGATTTGATCGTTATTTAATTGTGGAATGGTTCTAACCATGACCTTTTGATAGGCGAAATCAGGAATTGAGTTAACCTGTTTACCACCTTCAAAGATATCAGGTGTGTAGATGGTTTTACCCAAAATATCATCCTCGCCGGTTTGTTTAGCAAAGTATTGCTTTTCTGCCTGGCGATAGTTGATAAGGTTATCAATCGCATCGATTCCTAATTCTGGAGTAGAACTGTGCGCTGCCTTTCCGACACTCTTAACGGTGTAAATAAGTGCTCCCTTGTGAGCATAGACAATGTAATGGTGGTTTTGATTGCCTTGTCTTTGACCGGTTGGTTCACCAATCACGATGGCATCGACGTCGTCAACATCCCCTCTTTTTGAAAGGAAGTTGGCACCACCCTGGGTTAATTCCTCAGAGATGGTTGCTAGAAATCTTAGCTGACCGGATAAGTCAGCATGTTCTTCTTTTAGTTCGATTAAAGCAATAACTTGGGCTGCTAGACCTGACTTCATGTCAGTCACACCACGGCCATAAATTTTGCCGTCTTCGACGTATGGGATAAATGGATCGTGGGTCCAATCAGCCAAGTTATTTTCATGAACGGTATCCTCATGACCAGCAAAGGCCAAAACCTTTTTCGAAGAACTACCAATGTGAGCAACTAGATTACTTCTATTATCGAATTGGTCCACAATTTCACTTGCAATCCCGTGCTTTTTAAATAGTTGGCTTAAATAATCTGCGATGTCTCTTTCGTTGGCATCTACCGTATTAAAGGCGACTAGGTCCTTTAATACCTGTAATTGTTCTTCTTTTTCCATTAGTATCTACCTTCTTATTTTGCGTTTTCGTGATCAGTTAATCTGGCTAAGATATCACCGATAATTTGAATGACGAATACCAAAATCAAAATTAAGATTAATGATACAAAGGTAACGTCATTTTCATATCTTTGGTAACCAACCATGACGGCTAGGTTACCAAGTCCACCACCGGCAACGGTACCAGCCATTGCAGTTAAACTGATTAGACTAATTAATGTTACCACGGATGAACGAATAATTTTAGGTAATCCTTCCTTTAGATATACTCTAAAAACAATTCCCCATGTTGATGAACCCATGGCTTGGGCTGATTCAACGATTCCACTATCCACGTCTAGTAGTGCGTTTTGCACTTGTCGAGCGTAGAAAGGAATGACGGCGATTACCAATGGAACGATACAAGCGGTGGTACCGATTGCAGTTCCAACGATAATTCTGGTGAATGGAGCAATCACAGCTAATAGAATAATGAAGGGAATGGCACGGAAGAAGTTCACAATCTTATCTAGAACAGTGTAGAAGGGAATATTTTCACTGATTCCTTCTGGTCCAGTTAAGACTAGTAAAACACCGATAAACAAACCGATTATTCCACCAATTAGTGCTGTTACGAATGTCATGTACAATGTTTCGATTGTGGCTTGTTCAAAGTCTGGAATCATTGTCATCACGTTTGGTAAGTAATGTGTTAAAAATGAACTCATCTGCTATCCCTCCTTACTATTTCTGATTTTTTCTTGATCCAAATTGATGTTAGTTAAATGAACATCCTTTGAAGCAAGGTATTCTTTGATTTCTTTGATTGTTGATTCTTCAGCATCGATTGCGATAATCAAGTTACCTAATGGCACGTTTGAAATAAATTCAATGTTTCCATATACGATGTTAGCGACGGCACCAAACTTTTGGTACAAATCAACGATGATTGGTGTTTCAGTAGAAGCACCGATGTAATGCAATCTGAATAGTTGTTGGTTACGTGATAATTCAACGAAACGTTCTTGGGCGCTTAGTGTATCCACTGCTTCCTTAACGTTGTTGGTGGTGTCGATAAAGTCTTTGGTTAGTTGTGTCTTAGGGTTACTGAAAACTTCTAAGATACTTCCCTTTTCGACGACCTTACCAGTATCCATGACAGCTACTTTATTACATAGTGACTTAACTACGTCCATTTCATGGGTAATTAAGACGATGGTAACGCCTAGTTCCTTGTTAATCTTCTTTAGTAATTGCAAGATTGCTTGCGTGGTCTTTGGGTCCAACGCACTGGTTGCTTCATCACTAATTAGGATTTGTGGATTATTTGCCAAAGCTCTGGCAATGGCCACTCTTTGTTTTTGTCCACCAGATAGTTGGGCTGGGTAGAACTTTTCCTTCCCATTTAGACCAACTAGATTGATCAAACGTTGAACACGTTTTCTTCTTTCTTCATTTGAAGTCTTAGTTCCAACCATTGGGTATAGAATGTTATCTTCAATTGTTCTTGCGTTCATTAAGTTAAAGTGTTGGAAAATAAATCCAATGTTCTTTCTTAATTGACGAATTTGCGCATGGCTAAATTTATCAATATCTTTGTTATCGATAATCACTTTTCCGGCACTTGGTTTTTGCAGGTGGTTAATTACTCGTACTAGAGTACTTTTACCAGCCCCTGAATAACCAACGATACCGTATGCGTCACCCTTTTCAATTTGTAGCGATACGTCTTGTACCGCCTTTGAAACTTTGTGTTTTTGCTTAAAGGTGACATCGATGTGCTCTAGACTAATTTGTGCCATAGTTTCACCTCTACCTCTATTTTGTTTCTAAACCTTACTTGTTGAAGTTGATGTCCCATGCAGGAATGTCTTCACCCTTGTAAAGTTTCTTTAAAAGATCCTTAGTAGCTTGAGTTTGGTAAGCTTTTACAACCTTCTTGTAGTACTTGTTGTTAGCTTCACTCTTGTTAGCTGAGATGATGTTGATGTATGGGATTGAATCCTTGTTAGTTGGTTCCTTAAATAGAACATCCTTTGAACTTAGGTTTGAATCTAATGCAAAGTTACCGTTAACAACAGCAGCATCTTCGTCAGATAGAGCTCTTGGAGTTTGGGCAGCATCTAGAGGAACAATCTTTAGGTGCTTCTTGTTTTCAGTAATGTCACTTGGAGTTGGTAGTGAAGTGTTCTTTAGCTTGATTAGACCGGCACTAGCAAGTAGCTTTAATCCACGAGCTTCGTTAGTAACGTCGTTTGCAACAGCAATTGATGCGCCATCTTTAAGATCCTTTAGGCTTGAAACCTTCTTGGAGTATAGAGTTAATGGAGTAAAGATAGTCTTACCAATAGCAACAATCTTAGTGTGGTGAGCAGTGTTCCAGTTGTCTTGGAATGCGTAGTTTTGGAATGCGTTAATGTCTACTTCTTTGTTAGTTAAAGCATTGTTTGGTTGTGAGTAATCAGTAAATTGAACTAATTGTAAATCAACGCCTTCTTTTTTAACACGTTGTTGAACAGCTTTCCAAACACGTGTGTCTCCACCCATGATACCAATCTTAACTGTGTGTCCTGAATCCTTACCACAACTTGCTAAAAGGGTTAGTGGTAATACCAATAAAAATGTAAAAGCCAATAATAATTTCTTGTAATTCTTCTTCATAAGAATAACCTCCTAAAAATATAAATGTATGTAACGGAATTTTTAACTTAGCCAACAAAAAAACTCCGCTCCTAGATTAAATCTAGAAACGGAGTTCCGTGGTACCATTCTAATTCAGTGGAAGCTTGCACTCCCACCCTCAATAACGTCTATATAAACGCGTGCAATTAATAATGGTTGCCACCCCATCATCGCTTAATTATCAGCGATACCAAATTACAGGCCATATTCATTATCTTCTGATTCATTCACTTTCAGCAAACGTGAACTCTCTGCGCAATCATTGGATAACTACTCTCCTGATCATCTTGTTTTATTCGTATCGGTTAAGTTGTTTTATATACTACACCCATTTTCTAATATTGCAACATATTTTTATCATTATTTTCTAATTTAATATTTTCTTAATAAATAAAAAGGAGCCTAATTAAGGCTCCTTTAGTGTTTTATAGCAATCTTACATTCTGAGAAAATAGTAATTCAATGATTAAAATTAACACATCTACGGCTACGAAGAAACCGATGAATGCGAAAAATGTTAGACGAATTGCTTGTAGACGTTTCTTTAAAACATCCCCGGTAAATTCACCATGTTTCTTTTCTAGGCTAGGTAGTTTTAACCCTAGGAAGATGTAAATTGCTTCTAGTACAAATAACACGATGATCAAGTAGTTGTTGGCCATTTCTGGGAAGATGATGCTTAACACAAACGCTGTAGCGACGATTGCTAAGATTACGTATTGACCAGTAATGACGTTAAGCTTCTTTTCACCAGACTTAAATGCTTCGATTTGTTTCTTATCTCCGCCAAATGAATCAAGTGTCTTTTGGTTGATGGTTTTATTCAACTTGTGAATCTTTGGTAGTGTTTCGTAGGCACCGAATAGTAATAGTGCGATTACAACAAAAAATAAAATTAAATAAATAACAGTATCCATTATCAGTCCTGCTTTCTTTATGTAATGACTTTATTATGTCATTTTTTATTTAATAAAAAAAGCTGAATGTTTCCATAACAGCTTTTTTTAATACTATCTTAAATATTTATCAAACCATTCATAGATGTCTGATAGACGTTTGATTCGAAGGTTTGGTAATCCATTTCTTGAGAATCCGTGGAATGATTGTGGATAACGAATGTAGTCCACAGGTGTTCCGGTTTGCTTAATCGCTGTGAATAGCGCTTCACTTTGGTTAACCGGACAACGCATGTCAAATTCACCATGTTGAATTCTAGTGGGTGTCTTGACGTTGTGGGCGTACTTCAATGGTGAGCAATCCCAGTAGTATTCCAATCCGCCCTCATCGTATAGATCCTTGCCAAGTTCTTTTCTAATGAAACGAACTCCGATGTCGGATGTTCCATATAATGAGTGCCAATCAGATACAGGTCGTTGCACAATCGCAGCGTTGAAACGGTCGGTGTGACCAATTGCCCAACTAGACATGAATCCACCGTATGATCCACCGGCAATGAAGGTGTTTTGTTCATCTAGGTCGGCGAACTGACTCAAGGCAGCGTCTAGACCAGATTGAACATCGGCAAAGTCTTCCTTACCGTATCTACCGATGACGCCGGTTTCGAATTCTTGACCGTAACTGGTAGAACCACGAGGGTTGACGTAGACGATGGCATAACCACGACTAGCTAGGACTTGGAATTCATGGAAGAAACTTTCACCGTAGTTAGCTTGTGGACCACCGTGGACATATAGAATTACTGGAAGATGGTTAGAACTACCGGTGTACTTCAATACCCATCCCTCAACAGTAGTCTTACCGTCTTTGGATGGTGTTTCAAAAGGTGTCAGGTCAGCGTAATCATGTTGGGCTGAGAAGTTGGCGTTAGGGTCAAACTTCACGTCTAGTTGTTGGTCAACTAGTTGGACTAATTGACTTGGTGTATTTGGTGTTGAAAGGCTGAAGTAGATCTCACCATCGATGGCGGTTAGGTCAACGACATGACAGTGGCCTTCAAATAACTTGGTGATATCGTGACCGTTGTATTCAAAGACAACGCTGTGGCCGTGAGTCACGCCACTAAAGACAAAGTTGGTGTCTGACATCCAAACTAAATGACTACCCTCATTTTGAATAAAGTCGGCGGTAATTGAACCGAATACTTCACCCTCGAAGTCCTCGGTAGCATCGGTTAACTTATCGCTTACTTCATCGTAGATGTATAACTCATTGACGGTTGCGTTTGGATACTTGGCATCATTTCCGACAACGGCGATTTTTTTACCGTCTGGTGAATAACTAGTGTAGCTAAATTCACCCTTGGCGATACTTGCTGTAACTTGTTTTTCCGTATCCTTGGTCAAGTCAACATCGTAGACCGCCCTAGTTTCATCTGATTCGGTTTCTAAGGTTGGATTAGTTGGTTTGATTACCAACAAGCGATTTTGTTTGGCATTGGCATCTTGCAAACTCAAGTCGTACTTGGAGCTGTAGACAGCGTTTCTTTGGTTCATCTTAATGTTGTAACGGTAGATGGTATCAGTAGCTTGATCATCGACCCACCCAATGCCGTCATGACGGTTATCAAAACGGTGGACCCTTCTAGTTTCTGGGAACTTGGCAGTTTCAAACTTAGCGGGCACCTTACTATCTGATGATTGATAGAAAACGGTTTGGCCATCTTTTCCACTAACCAGTTTGGATATCTTAGCATCCTTGGTAAGTTGTTCGGCACTACCACCGGATAGTGGCATTCTCATTAAATCACCATTATGTAGATAGACTAGGTAATCGCCCACTTGCACGGGGCTGACGTTCTTGCCACCATCGGTCCATTTCTTTACTTCATTCTTGTTGTTAATGCTGATAATATCAGCAAAATAGGTATTTTCTTGCTTGTCGACACGGTTTAAAACAGCGAAAATATTTCCATTAATAGCAGTAACTTGGGTAATGGATTTCAATTCAAATAAGTCATTTGATTCTATTTTTTTATTCATTAACAACGCCTCTTTTCAATTTAAGTCTAGTATTAATTTTTATCGGCATAAATGCAATAAAAAAGCCCTAACAATGTTAGGACTTTGTTTGTTTTTGATTTTTAAATTGCTCGGTAATGACAAACGATGTAATTGGAATCGTGATGATAACACCGATTAGCGAGAATAAGATGATGATGAACTCGGCATCAAAGACCTTGTCGTTTAAGATGTCACCCAGTGAGTAGGATAATCCGTGGAACCAGACAAATAATGATAATGATCCACCGAATAGTCCAAAGAATAAGGTATTCAATGTCGTTCCAATAATTTGTTTTCCGACATAGACCCCATCGAAGAACAAACGGTTAGGTTTGATTTCCGGATGTTGTTCCTTAATTTCATCCAAACCAGACGCAATCGCCATGGTTGCTTCGGCAATCGCACCCAGTGTACTTAGGATGGCTGTGGAAATCGCAATATCGATAAAGCTAATTCCGATTGGTAGAGATAGTCCTTCTAAGTCATCACTATCTTCTAGACCGAATCCTTGCACCTGTGCCCAGTGTTCGACTGGCACAATCAATAAGACAAGCGCTAGTAGCACCAATACGGAAGCGATAAAGGCTAGACGACTGGTTTCATCATTGGTCCCACTCAAGAAGATGGTCAAGGCCAATAGAATCACTCCGGCAATCAAAGTGACGACGATTGGTGGGAAGTGAAATGCCATCAAGACAATCGCGAAGAATAAGAATCCAAAGTTAAGCACCAAACTTAGAAATGATTGAAAACCCTGTTTACCCCCTACCAATACCATTAGCACTAATAGGACAAGGCCTAACGCGATAATTGCACTCATTATTTACGCCTCTTTTCTGCAAAAAAACTGGTTAATCCACTGGCAACCGGAACTGCTAGGACAATTCCAATCCCACTGATTAGACTTTGCACCATCCCCAACGACATGTTCATTGAAAATGAGTATCCCCAACTATTGCCATTCTTTAAGAATAGAAGAGTCATCGACAAAGTTTCACCCATAAAGATGAAGAATAAGACGTTAATTAGTGGTCCCATGATGGACTTACCGATGTTCCGGCCTGACAAGAATAGTTGCTTTCTTGAGACGTCAGGACGTTCCATTTTCAACGCAAATAATGAAGAAATGATATCGGTTGATTCATCCATCACCGCTCCTAATGAACCAATAATGGTTTCAGCTAGGAACAATGGACGTGGTGGCTGAGTGACATATTGCATCGATTCGTAGAAAATCCCCTTTTCATGCGTAAAATGAAAGACAATTAAACTGATTAGAATCGACAAAAAGGTACATGCGACCGTTGAGCCGAGTGTCACAAACATTTGACGGTTCCACCCAATTACTAGCCAAAGAGTTATGGCAGAAAATAGCACCGCTAATATGGAGAAAATCCATAGGACGTTGGATCCGTTGTTAAAACCATCAAAGTATAGTGCCACCATGAACAAGATGGTGTTAATGATGATACTTCCGATGGCCGTAATTCCCGCCATTTTAAGGAAGATAAACATCAGAGCGATTGCTAGATAAATTAAAAAGACGACCGGTGTGTCTCGTTTGGCATCTCTAATTGTGCTTTCACCCTGTCCGTGTAAGACCACAAAGGCTTTTTGGCCGACTTTGTATTTCTTATCCATCGCCTTAGAGTCTGTATATGTATTGTTTAACGTGATGTGTTCACCCTTGTGTTTACCGTTGGTGATTACCCCGCTTAGTTTTTGTACATAGCTGTGATCAACATTTTGAAAAGTATCGACCTCCTTAGTCTTGCTAAGTTCTTCGACTTTTTGAATCTGCATAATTGGTTGAGTATATAAAAAGTCATCGTGACTGACAAAAAACATTAAAATTACCCCAATTAATGCAAAAATCCCCACCATTTTGATGGGGAATTTTTTCAATAAATTACCCAAAATAATTCCTTCTTAATTATCAAATTTTGAACCTAAAAATTCCAGTTTAGGTCATTTTAACACACTTTAATTAAATAAATCTTAAATGGCTCCATCATGCAAGCTTATGCCGTTTAAAGCCGGCAAATCGGCATTTTGCGAATGTAACTTATTTGACACATAACATTTTTCTTTGTAATAATAGTACCTATGCTTTAAACAAACTACAATTTCAAGGAGGAAGATCATGACCAAAAAAGTTGAAGTTAAACATCTAACCAAGATTTTCGGTCGTCATGTTGGTCGTGCCAAAGAAATGATCAACGAAGGAAAATCCAAAGATGAAATTTTAGCTAAAACTAACAGCGTGGTTGGTGTTCACGATGCCAACTTCGATGTTAACGAAAATGAAATCTTTGTTATCATGGGACTTTCCGGTAGTGGTAAGTCCACTTTAATTAGAATGTTGAACCGTTTATACGAACCAACTGATGGTGAAATTCTATTAGACGGGGAAAGCATTACTAAATTCGATAAGAAAGAATTACGTGAATTTAGACGTAAGAAGATGAGTATGGTATTCCAAAACTTTGCTCTATTCCCTAACAGAACCATTATCGAAAACACCGCTTACGGTTTAGAAATCCAAGGAGTCGATAAAGAAACTAGACATCAAAAAGCACATGAATGCTTAGAACTAGTTGGATTACACGGATATGATGATAGATACCCTAATGAATTATCTGGTGGACAACAACAACGTGTCGGATTAGCTCGTGGTTTAGCTAATGACCCAGAAATTCTATTGATGGATGAAGCATTCTCAGCATTGGATCCACTTAACAGAAAAGAAATGCAAGACGAATTGCTAGATTTACAATCACACCTAAAGAAGACTATCATCTTCATCTCACATGACTTAAACGAATCACTACGTATTGGTGACCGTATTATGATCATGCGTGATGGTGAAATTGTTCAAATCGGTTCACCAGAAGACATCTTACAACACCCTAAGAATGATTATGTTGAAAAATTCATCGAAGGTGTGGACAGAACTAAGATTCTTACTGCTAGCCGCGTTATGATTAGACCAGATGTTATCAACATCGAAAAAGACGGTCCAAGAACCGCTCTAAGATTAATGAAGGACAACCACAACTCAAGTGTTTACGTTGTTGATTCAGAACACCACTTCAAGGGATTAATTGATGCTAAGGATGTTATCAAACAAATCGAAGATGACAAGCGTGACTTAGAATCAATCCTTAGAACCGACGTTCCAACAACTACACCTGATACACCTATCAAGTCACTATTAAACGACATTTCCAAGACTTCAGTACCATTCGCGGTATTGGACGACAATGATCGACTACTAGGAATTATCATTAGAAGTTCCGTATTAGGCGCAATTTCTGGAAACGAGGTGCAAAATAATGGCTAATTTATTTTCTTTAACTATGCAACCAATTCCATTTGCAGATTGGATTAACAGTTTTGTTAACTGGTTAACTCAATTCGTTGGTTTCTTCAACGGTATCACTGATTTCATCGGTGCAATCGTTAACTCATTCCAATGGGTATTTGATTTACTACCCGTTTGGTTATTCATCGTCTTAGTTCTAGGTATTACTTACTGGGCATTACATGACAGCAAGCACTGGGGACTAATGATCTTTGAACTTATCGGTCTTGTATTAATTTACAACCAAGGTTACTGGAGAGATATGACTCAAACATTAACACTAGTTCTTACTTCTAGTTTAATCATCGTTGTTATCGGTATTCCTTTGGGAATCTGGATGGCAAAGAGCCATACTGTTAAGGTAATCGTTAAACCAATCCTAGACTTTATGCAAACAATGCCTGCATTCGTTTACCTAATTCCTGCCGTTGCTTTATTCGGTATCGGAATGGTACCCGGGGTTATTGCTTCTGTTATCTTCTCACTACCTCCAGTAGTTAGAATGACTAACCTAGGAATTGAACAAGTTCCTACTGATTTAATTGAAGCTGCCGATTCATTCGGTTCAACTGGTTGGCAAAAGCTAATCAAGGTTGAATTACCAATTGCTAAGAACACATTAATGTCTGGTGTTAACCAAGGTATGATGCTTGCTCTATCAATGGTAGTTATCGCTTCAATGATTGGTGCCGTTGGTCTTGGTTCAGAAGTTTACTTCGCCGTAGGTAGAAACAACGCTGGTTCTGGTTTCACTGCTGGTTTTGCAATCGTAATCCTAGCAATCATCCTAGACCGTGTTACTCAAGCCTTTAACAAGAACAAAAAACACTAATTAGGAGGATTTAAATGAGAAAGAAAACTAGATATGTTTTAGCAACATTAACCATGTTTCTTATGGCAACAGTTCTAACTGCTTGTAGTAGTTTAACTTCTCCATACAATCCTCATAAGAAGTTAGGTCCTCAAATCAACTACACCATCACTGGTATTGATGCTGGGGCCGGTATTATGGCTTCTACACAAAATGCGTTAAAGGAATATCCTTTAGCACAAAACAAGTGGCAACTACAAACTAGTTCAACTGCTGCAATGACTTCTACATTAGCTAAAGCAATTAAGTACAAACAACCAATCGTAGTTACTGGATGGCAACCACACTGGATGTTCAAGAAGTTCCCTCTTAAGTTCCTAAAGGATCCTAAGAATGTTTACGGTTCTTCAGAACAAATCCACACAATTGCTAGAAAGGGTCTAGCCAAGGATAATCCTGGTGCTTACAAGATTCTAAAGCAATTCCACTGGACTCCATCTCAAATGTCAGACGTGATGCTACAAACTAATGCTGGTGTTGATCCTAAGGTAGCTGCTGATAACTTCATCAAGAAGAACCCTAAGTTATACCAAGAATGGACTAAAGGTGCTCCAAGAGGTAATGGTAAAGCAGTTAAGTTAACTTATGTTGCTTGGGATTCAGAAATCGCATCAACTAATGTGATGGCTGAAGTTCTAAACAAGATGGGTTACAAGGCAACTATCCAAGCCCTAGAAATGCAACCAATGTGGGCATCAATCGCAACTAACGCTGCCGATGCCTCACTATCAGCTTGGTTACCTAACACTGCCGGTTTATACATGAAACAATACAAGGATAAAATCGACGATGTTGGTCCAAACTTGAATGGTGCTAAGGTTGGATTGGCTGTTCCTAAGTACATGAAGAACATCAACTCAATCGAAGATTTAATCAACAAATAATAATAAAGAAAAGCTATTCTATTAACTTTAGAATAGCTTTTTTATATACTAGGGATATAGCAAAAAAATAAACGTAAATGAGGTGTCAAAATGAGTAATGACAAGATTAACGAATCACTAATCAAAGACGACTTCTATCAAGCCGTTAACGGTGAATGGGTTAAGAATGCAACCATTCCATCAGACCACTCTTCAACCGGTGGTTTCATGGACCTAGTCGATAACATCGACAAAACTTTAATGAATGACTTTGACGCCCTACTTGATGGATCAATGCAACCATCAAATGACGATATGCAAGAATTCAAGAAGTTATACGATTTAGCAATGGACTTTGATAAGCGTGAACAAGATGGTGCTAAACCACTAAAAGCCACCCTTCAAAGAATCGAAGACGTTAAATCATTCGACGATTTAAATCAGCAACTATCTGATTGGACTCTATCTGGTTTGCCCCTACCATTTGGTTTCGGCATTGAAGCAGACATGAAGAACGCCAAGTACAACGCATTGTACGCAAGCGGTGCTTCAACCTTCCTACCAGATAAGACCTACTATGATAAACAAAACCCGGCTGGTGCCAAACTAATGCCAGTGTTCCGTGACATGATGCAAAAGCTATTAACTATGGTTGGCTACGACGAACAACAAGCTAAAAACATCGTCGATGCCGCTGAAGACTTCGATAGAACCATCGCACCACACATCAAGTCAGCCGAAGAAAATGCCGACTTCACTAAGATGTACAACCCAATGAGCTACAGTGATCTAGCTAGTCAAATTGACAAGTTTGATATGGATGACTACGTTACTGGTCTAATTGGCCAAGTGCCTGATCAAGTCATCGTGACTGAACCAGACTACTTCAAGGCATTCAATGAAATCGTCAACGACGATACATTCTCCAAGATGAAGAACTGGATGATTGTGAAGGTCGTTAAGGGGTCTGCTGGTCTACTATCAGAAGAATTCCGTCAAATCGGTGGAACTTTCTCACGTACCCTTTCAGGTAAGAAGGAAGCTACTAAACCTAAGAAGGCCGCATACTACCTAGCATCCGGATTATTCGACCAAGTCGTTGGTGACTACTACGGTCGAAAGTACTTCGGTGAAAAGGCCAAACAAGATGTCCACGACATGGTCGTTAAGATGATTAACGTTTACGAAAAGCGTCTATCACAAAACGACTGGTTGAGTGAAGACACTAAGAAGATGGCTATCACAAAGTTAAACGCTCTAGCTATTCACGTTGGTTACCCTGATGAAATCAACCCACTTTACCACCAATTCAAGGTAGTTGGTAAGGAAGATGGCGGTGATTTATACACCAACGTTGAAAACATCGACAAGATTATCACTAAGGATAAGTTCAGCAAGTGGAACCAACCAGTAGATAAGAGCATCTGGGACATGAGCGCTAACACGGTTAACGCTTACTACTCACCTCTGGAAAACGTGATTGTCTTCCCTGCTGCTATTTTACAAGCACCTTTCTATAGCCTAGAACAATCATCAAGTCAAAACTTTGGTGGTATCGGTGCCGTTATCGCCCATGAGATTTCTCACGCGTTTGATAACAACGGTTGTCAATTCGACCAATACGGTAACCTAAACAACTGGTGGACCGAAGATGATCATAAGCACTTCGATGCCCTAGCCGAAAACATGGTTAAGGAATTCGATGGTTTAGACTTCGCCGGACAAAAGGTTAACGGTAAGTTGACCGTTTCAGAAAATATCGCCGATGCTGGTGGTCTAAGCTGTGCCCTAGAAGCTGCCAAGGGAGAAGCAGACGTAAACCTACGTGACTTCTTCATCAACTGGGCAACCATCTGGCGTACCAAATCAACTGAACAATACAAACAATTACTACTATCAATCGATGTGCACGCTCCAACCGAACTAAGAGCACAAGTTCAAGTGAAGAACCTAGAAGACTTCTACAAGACCTTCGACGTTCAACCCGGGGACGGAATGTACTTACCTGAAGATAAGCGAGTAAATATTTGGTAATAAAAAAAGACCTGACAAAAGTCAGGCCTTTTTATTTAGCTTTTATTTTTTAGTGTTCTTAAGCATTAATGCCATTGCTAGACCGAATAGTTCAATCACAAAGAATGTAATGAAGACGACATGGAAACCACCCATTTGGGCAATTGCATGGCTCATTCCCTTAGCAATGTTGTTGTTCATAACGTTAGATAAAATCAAGGTAGCAACCAAGACACCAGTTGATCCAAGAATTTGTCTAAATGTTGAAATAACTGCTGTACCATCTGAGATTAAATCCTTTGGTAATGAGTTAGCACCCATTGTAACGGCCGGCATCATGACAAAGGCGTTTCCACCTTCGATGATTGCAGCAATTACCATCATTGGTACAAGACCCAATGTAGCGCCGGTGATGCTCAATACTAACCATCCGGCTAGAATCATAAACATCCCTGTTAGCATGGTTGATTTGAAACCAATCTTATCTGCTAACTTACCAGTTAATGGGTTTAACAAACTCAATACGATGGCACCAGGAGCTAGTGCTAAACCAGAAACAGTCTTGCTTACTCCCAATACGTCTTGGTAGTAAAGTGGGAAAATGATTGTCACAACAATTAAAGCGATGTATGAAGCACCTGTTAAACCAACTGATAGGTCATAGTTAAAGTCCTTTAACACTCTCAATTGTAGTAGTGGTTGATCCATCTTGAATTGACGAATTGCAAACATCGCAACCATTAAGATACTTACAACCAAGATGATAATGGCTTCAGTCAAATCAATGTTGGTCTTACCAATCATGTTAACCACGTATAGGATACCAATCAAACCAACTGATAGGATGACTGATGGGAAGTCTAGGTGACTTTCCTTTTGTGGCATGACATTCTTAATTGCAAATAGTGAAATTACAAATAGAACTGAAATGATAACGGCAAAGACGATGAATAATCCACGCCATGCTGAGAAGTGTAGAACGATTGCTGAAAGAATTGGACCACAAGCAAGTGCTGAACCCATGATTAGGCCAGCAAATCCCATGGTAGTCCCCCTTTTTTCTTCAGGTGTAATGTATAACAACACTGATTGGTATGATGGGAATAAAATACCAACAGCAATTGCTTCCATTGCACGACCTAACATCATCACTGGGAAGTTAGGTGCAACTACCACAATCAAAGTTCCGATATCAAAAATTGCTAAAATCAATAAGAATAATTGCTTAAACTTAACATTGTTAAGTAACCATGGACTAACCGGCATCATGACACACATGATTAGCATAAATCCGGTAGTTAACCATTGAACAGTCGAAGCATCAATTCCAAATGAGCTCATTAAGGTAGGATAAGCGGTTGAAATTGATGATTGGCTCATTGACATTGTAAAGCTACCCAAAAGTAATACAATGACGAACAAAAAACGATTGTATGGCTTACCATTTAAATCGTAATTCTTCAAAACCTTCATCTCCTAATTTAGAATCATTATAATTTAATACTTTTTCTATTTTATCGATTTAGGTTTAATAAGTAAACTATTTTGCTTTGCTTAATTTTCGTCGAACAAGAACCTTGCGATGATGTGATCAACGAAGATGTTGTGGTGCAAACGACTGTGTTGACCATTGACCCCATTAACTGGGATTTCTTGGTAGTTCTTAGCACGTTTACCAATCAAGTACTTCAATGATCGAGCTGAGGCAACTGAAACGACACCGTCTGATTCTTGTTTGGTATTATCGTTACCATATATATTCAAAACAGAAACATCTTTAGGGAATGTCTTACAATCATTTAAAAGTAATTGATATGATGGGAACCACTTGTTAGCTTGTGAGTAAATCATGGGTTTACCTTGTGCATCAACGTAATTATCATTACCCGTACTGCCTAACTTGATGATACCGTCGTATGGTCCGGCGATTGAAACAAATTTTTGTAATTTTGGCATGTCTTCATCGCTGTTATACCTTGCAGCTGTATCTAAGATAGTAACGGCTCCGGTAGAATGACCGACAGCATTGTAGTAATTAAATCCATAATGGTCTTTTAGTTTTAATAGAATTGCATGTAACCAACTTACTTGTTGATCAACCGGTGTAAACTTTTTCTTGAAAATAACTTGAATAATTGGTTTTCTGGTATTTAGTTCAAGATTACCCTTATATTTTATTTTACCTCGTTTATTAACTAGTATAATTAGAGAACGGTTACCTCCATCACGTGATGCAATTGTTGCCAAGTGATTAGTGGATTTACTAGATCCTCCCAGACCATGAACATACAATGTTGGTGTGTTTTGACCACCTCTAGATGATCGAGACATTAATAGGTTGTCACTTCTAATCGCAAAGAAAACTGCGAAAAACGCAACAATTAATGTCACAATAATCAAAATAATATTGGTCTTAGCTGTTTTACTCAAGATGATTCCCCTCTCTTTTCTTCTACTCTCTATCATACTAGAAAATCACAAAATTTACATCCATAATTATGTGCATTAATTAGCCAAATCTAGTAATTTGTAGTAGATTATAGGTATAGACTAAATATGAACGAATAAAGGAGAATTTATTTTGATTACACTTAAATCACCACGCGAAATCGAAATGATGGCCAAATCCGGTGAAGTCTTAGCTGGCGTTCACCTTGGCTTACGTGACATGATCAAACCAGGTCTAGATACTTGGGAAATCGAAGAATTTGCTGACAAATACATCACCGAACATGGTGCAAAGGCATCAGAAAAAGGTTTTGAAGGCTACAAGTTTGCTACTTGTGTTTCAGTTAACGACGAAGTAGCTCACGGAATTCCACGTAAGGGCCTAAAGCTTAAAGATGGTGACATTGTTAAGGTTGATATGACCGTTAACAAGGATGGCTTTGAAAGTGACTCTTGCTGGACTTATGCAGTTGGAAACATCTCAGAAGAAGACCAAAAGCTAATGGACGTATGTAAGGAAGCTCTATACCGCGGTATCGACCAAGCCGTTGTTGGTAACCGTTTAGGTGATATTGGTTTTGCTTGCCAAGACTTCATTGAAAACCAAAACCACATGGGTGACGTTCGTGAACTAATCGGTCACGGAATTCAACCTACTATGCACGAACAACCAAACGTTCCTGCATACGGTGAACCTGGTAAGGGTCTACGTCTAAAAGAAGGTATGACCATTACCATCGAACCAATGGTTAACCTAGGAACTTGGGAAATCACTGATAGATACGATGCTAAGGACGACTGGACTTACTACGTATCATCAGATGGTACTAACTCAGCTCAATACGAACACACCATTGCTATCACTAAAGATGGTCCAAAGATTCTAACCTCTCAAGGCGACGACATCGACGAAAAGTACAAACTATAATAAACAAAAAAGCCTCGTAAGATAATTCTTACGGGGCTTTTTATTTTGGTTGAATTAGTCCAAACCGTTAACACAGTGTTCAGGCTTTTCACCCTTTAGCACGTGGTTTACTTCACTACTTGCCATGTTAGAAATCTTAGTAAATGATTCTACTGAGAATCCTGAATTATGTGGAGTCATGAAGACGTTTGGTAGTTTTCTTAGTTCACTATCCATTGGAAGTGGTTCTTTTTCGAACACGTCTAGACCTGCTCCGGCGATTTCACCAGACTTCAAGGCTTCAATCATGTCTTGTTCGTTAATCACTGCACCTCTAGCAAAGTTAACGATAAATGCTGAATTCTTCATCATCTTGAATGTGTCTTTATTAACAGAACCGATAGTTCCCTTCACTGCTGGTAGATGTAGTGAAACGAAATCAGAACGTTTAAATAGTTCATCCCATTCAACGAATTCACCGTATTCTGAAGTCTTAGGGCTTCTGTTCCAGATCAATGTCTTAACACCGAAACCTGAAAGCATCTTGGCAGCTTGTTGACCAATGTTTCCATAACCAACAATCCCAATTGTCTTACCCTTAATATCGTGTGATGGGTGATGGAATGCGTATGAGTCATCACCTTCATGCATTTTTTGAGAAACTGTGTATAGGTTCTTAGATAAAATTAAAATATCGGTAACGGCACATTCAGCAACCGCCACTTCGTTTCCACCAGGTGTATTGGTAACGTAAATTCCACGTTCCTTACAGTGGTTTAAATCGACATTATCGTATCCCACACCAAAACGTGCGATAACCTTTAGGTTAGGCATTTGGTCGATAGTGTCATTGCTTAATGGAGTCGCATTAATTACCATTCCATCAGCATCTTTGTGTTGAAGTAGAGAGTCTGCGTATTGATCTTCTAATTCCACTACTTCAAAGCCATAATCCCTAAGTGGTTCGCCTAAATAATGAGCAAATTCTTTAGGAATAATTACTTTTTTAGCCATTTTCTCTTCAACTCCTCATTTTTTATAACATATAAATATTATCACAAAAAAAGCCACTACATGGATTTTTTATATCCATTAGTGGCTTTTAGCGACTTTAATGTCTATTAATTGTGTTTTTTGGCCATAGGATTAATTTACCCTTAATGGCACTCTTTCGTTCAACAGTAACTGGTTTCTTCCCACGACGTGGCGTCCATCTTGGATTTCTAATTACGGTAGGATCATTTTTAATCATCTTAAAGACTGACATAATGATCAAGATGCAGACGAACATCAATGGGAACCCGGCTAAGGTACAGAAAGTTTGAACTGTCTCAAATCCCCCAACGACAACTAAACTGAATGAGAATAGGATAAATACAACTACCCAGGTCATTCTGTTAACACGACTAGGTTCTTTACCAGGACCAAGTGGCAAACTGGTAAATGAAGAAAGCACGAATGCTGATGATGAAATCGTGGTTGCCAAGAAGATGAAACAGGAAATAAAGTAAAATGCAAACATGACATACTTCATAGGTAAGGTTCCAAGAACGGCTGAAATAACAGCGGCTTGGCCTTGCGTATTTAAGATATGTGTTAAATTCAATGTTCCGGTCTTTTGTAGCCATAGTGAGTAACCACCAAAGACGGCATAAAAACTCATGCATCCCAAAGCACCATAGGTAAGCATCCCCATGACGATTTGTCTGATTGTGCGTCCCTTGGAAATCTTAGCAATGAATAGTCCCATGAATGGCATGTATGATAACCACCAACCCCAATAGAAAATGGTTTCTTGTTGGGCAATTCCGGGACGACCGTTTGGCACGGTATTCATACTCATTGGAATGAATTTTTGAATCAATAATCCGACACTGTTTGTTTCTGAATTTAGAATGTATACGGTTGGACCAACTAGCAAGACGATTGCTAGGAAAATAATAGCGGTCCAGATGTGGGCATTACTTAACTTATCAATTCCACCGTTTAGTCCCTTAAAGACGGTTAGTGCAAAGATAATGAATAATACCAAGAATAATCCTAGTTTCATATTTAGATTATCAGGAATTCCGGTTAAAGAACTTAAGACTTTGGAAATGATTGGAATTTCCAAACCTACGGAGGCTCCTACCCCTCCCATGATTCCAAATACTACTAGTAGGTTGACGATTTTTCTGGCAATGTTTTGCCAAAGTTTTTCACCATCTAAGATGGTAATCGCATCACTTAGAGATTGTATTTTGCGTTTCTTGTTATACATCATATAACCAATAGCAATCGTGGGTGCCGCGAACATCAACCAAGCCATTGGACCCCAATCGTATTGACCATACATGTGAGCTAAGTTGTAAGCAGTCACTGAGTATGGTTTAACAGATCCTTCTGGATGTTGAACGTATCTCAATGGGTCCACCATGCTAAGCATTAGAATACTTGCATCGATGGCGGTCGCAAAGACCATTGAACCCCATTGGAAGTTCTTGTACACCGGCTTATCCGTAGGTTCCCCTAAACGAATATTGCCATACTTTGATAACATCAAATATACAAAAAACAAGAAATTGATGATGTAAATCCACATGTAACCCCAACCCATATTGCTGGTTACCCAGTTCAATACGTTGTTTAGAAGTCCTTGTAGTGAAGAACCACCAATTATCAAAAATACTGAAACCCCTAAAAATAATACGACAGTAGGAATAAAGACGAGCTTGTCGATATTTTTACTTTTAAAAATAATAATCCTCCTCTGAGATTAAACACAAAAAGCTGCACAAATAAGTGATTCGTATATAACGAATGACCATCTGCACAGCTTTTCTAAGGTTATACAAATTAAATTCGAATTATTTTTGCATTTCAATTATATTATACACAAATAACAATTTATGTAAAATGTGGCCGCACGGGCGTTTGAAAAGCATATTTTAATTCCTATTTGACAGTTTTAATAACACGAGCTGGATTACCTACAATGACCACATTGTCGCCAAATGATTTGGTAACAACTGATCCAGCACCAACGACAACATTTTCACCCAATGTAACACCGGGCAATACAGTCACATGTCCTCCTAGCCAGCAATTATCACCGATGGTAATTGGTTTTCCCATTTCGACATCGGCCTTTCTTTGGTCTGGGTCCAATGGATGTACCGGTGTGTACAATCCAACGTCTGGACCAAAGTAACAATGATCTCCAATTGTGATTGGGCATGTGTCCAACAATGTTAAGTGGTAGTTGGCATAAAAGTCGTCTCCAACATGGATGTTGTATCCATAGTCGAATTCAACGCCGGTTTCAATCCATAGATTATTACCACTATCGCCAAGCAATTTGGCTAGTCGTTGGTTTTGTTCTTTATTATCTGATAGTGAATTAATGGCGCTTAACTCTTTTCTAACAACACTACGTCTTTGTTGTAACTCTTCGTCATATTGTTGATAAGGTTCTCCTGCCGTCATTTTTTCACGTTCTGTTTTCATATTTTGCCAGCTTTCATAACTTATTCAATTATTATTGTATCATATGAAATTATTTATCAAAAAAACCTAAATCACGAAGGCTCTTCTCAATGTCAGATACTGACTTATCTCTATCGATGTATTCCTTAACCGTTTTTGATTCAGCTGGTTTAACTGTCATATCGGGATTTTTCCCCTTTTTCTCAACGATTTTAGGCTCTTCGGTACGCTTCTTAATTGTTGAATGAACACTTGTCTTGTTTGGTTGATTTAATTTCATATCATCCATTTTTTCATTCAAAAGTTTATCAACAAAATTGTTTCCAGAGTTATCAGCATGACCCTTAGTCCATTTGAAGTTTAGGTGCTTAAATTGGCCTAGTAGTGCTGATAGTTGCATGAATTCATTTTTGTTTTTGATGACTGTTCCATCGCTTTTCTTCCAACCACGACGACGCCAAGAGTTTAGCCATCCCTTAGTGACTGAATCTAAGACGTACTTAGAGTCCAATATAGCGTCAATAGACTCGTTTTGCCATCCCTGGTCTATGATGTACTGCAAGGCGTTAACTAGCCCTAAGACTTCCATTTTATTGTTTGTAGCACCGAATTCACCATCAGAGGCATAATGCTTCTTACCGTCTTTTATAATTAAATATGCCCAGGCAGCCTTGTCGTCATCCTTAACGTGTTGGCCGAGCTTATTTCCATGGTTTCTAGAACCACCGTCACTATATAGTGTGATTGATCCACTCTTGGTCATCTTAGGCACAGCCTTCTTAGCTGGTTTTGCTAATCCCATGTAGGCTTTGGCTTCTGATTGGGTCTTAAAACTTTTATATTCGGCGCCAGGAAAACCGTTAACTTGGTTCTTACATTCGTCCCAAGTGCTATATATACCAGGCTTTTTTCCTTTTCTTACTGCATAAAATTTACTAGCCATCTTTTTCTCCTTTTATGTACAAAAAAAGACCCAGAAAATCTGAGTCCAAAAGATTATTTAGCAGGCTTTGACTTCAAGAATTTTTGTAAGTCAGCAACTTCTTTTTGTTTCTTGTTACGCTTGTTGTTGTTGATTGGACGACGTCCTTGAACACCATTTGGATGACAAATTCTCACTAGAGACACCCCTTCCTGTTAACCATAAATTAATTAGTACCATTATAATATAAAGACGGTACCTAACGCAAATTAGAATTATTCACTCATTATTATATCGATATTGTTTACAATTTACAAGTTTGTGTTAAAATAACTTCAATTTAATAATAAGAGGTGGCAATTTTATGACAAATGATTTTCCCCAAGTTTTAACCATTGCAGGTTCAGACAGTGATGGAAGTGCAGGAATGCAAGCCGATTTACATACTTTCTTTATGCATCATACTTACGGTGCTTCCGTAATTACAGCGTGTGTTGCAGGTAACTCATTTGGTATTCATGACAGTGTCTCTATGCCAGTTTCATTCATCAACCAAGAATTCAAAGACTTAGCTGATGACTTTAAGATTTTAGCATCAAAAACAGGAATGTTAGCTGATGCTGAACTTATTCGTACCGTAGTTGAAAACTACAAGAAATACGATTTTGGTCCATTAGTTGTAGATCCTGTTATCATGACTAAACATGGCGCTATGTTACTTGAACAAGCCGCTTACGACACTTTGAAGGAAGAATTAATTCCTTTAGCCACAGTCTTGACCCCTAATTTCTACGAAGCACAAAAGTTAGCTGATATGGAAATTAACTCAGACGAAGACACCAAGTTTGCCGCCAAAAAGCTTCGCGAATTAGGCGCTAAAAACGTTATTATTAAAGGTAAACACGTCGCTGGTGAAACAGACGTCGTTAAAGATTACGTCCTATTAGAATCTGGAGAAGACTTCTGGATTGAAGGACCTTACTACCATACAGAACATAAGAATGGTACTGGTGATTCTCTATCAGCAGCCATCACATCTGAAATTGCTAAAGGCACTTCCATCGCCGATGCTATCAGAATTGCTGACGACTATGTCGACAAGGCAATCAAGAACGAAATTTCAGTCGCTCACAAATTCGGTCCAATTAACCACTGGGCTCAATAAAAAAGACTCGCATAAGCGAGTCTTTTTTATTACCATTTATCGGGACTCCACATTCTACCGTCCAATTCATCTTGGGATTGTTGGAGTCTTTTTTGTTGTTCTTTATTAATGTCTTTAATCCCATCTAAAAAGGATAATAATTTAAAACTAGTTTCATTTTTTTTTAGTTCTTCGATTTGTTGGTCCAACCATTCGTTTTGACTAGCCATTATTCATCATCCTCCTTCTTGATTAGATCAATTTCCCATTTTAATTCGTCCAATTGGTCGTAGTTGGATTGAAGATAATCGATTAAGATATCCATTCTATTTTGTTTGTCATCATCTAAGGATGCCTTTAAAACGGTTAATTGGTTGATGTACCATTTTTGCAAACTGGCAAAGCTATCAAAGTTATCATTGGTCAAATAACTGCGGTAATCAATTAATAGCTTTTGCTTTTGCGCATCAGTCATGTAGGCAAATTGTGAAATTACAAATGGTTTCAAGAATTTCATTTGGCCACGTTGGGCGATTGCTTGGTATGGTTTCAACAATTCAGAGATACTAAAACTTTCCCTGCCACCAACTTGGTATTCCTTGATTGGGTCACCCAATGTGGTAATGATTCCCATTTCTTTACCCTTCAAAACGCCCTCTTGTTCAAAAGCGATGAAGTTCTTGGTAAAGACATCGTCTTCATACTTCTTCATCAAGGCTGGTGCACTGTACCAATACATTGGAAATTGAAATAAAATGCGATCGTATTGTGCTAATCTTTGTTGTTCTTGTTCTTTATCAAAAGTAAAGTCTGTTTGGATATTATCTAAAACGACCCAATCCACATTTTCAATATCAGACTGACATTGTTTTAAGAATGCTTCGGTCATTGAATTATCATATTCAGGATGTGATACTAACACCAAAGTTTTCATATTCGTTCCCTCGTTTCTTTAATAACACTATTTTAAATGATTTAGCGCAAAATTTACACTATAACGAATTTACGTATATTTCAGATTAAAAGATTGTAATCGTTCGTATATTTTAAAATTATTTTTTAAAATTTTTTTCGTTATTTTTTAAGAATTAAGGGTATGATAATGCTTAAAAACGCCTTTATATCAATAGTTTATACACGATGTATATTATTAAAAATAAATAAAATTATTATTCTGATATTAGTTGACATCACCCCCTATTTCGGGTATATTATTACCAATGTGTTACATAGTTTCGATTGTTAAGGTTACTTGTTTTATAGTTTTATGAAATGACCCCTTGATTCAGGCTTTTGATACATTAAGATTTTATAACGCACGATATGTGCAAGGAGGTTTCATATTATGAAACAAGGTACTGTTAAATGGTTCAACGCTGATAAAGGTTACGGTTTTATCACTACTGAAGACGGTGACGTATTCGTTCACTTCTCAGCTATCAACAAAGAAGGTTTCAAGACTCTAGAAGAAGGCGAAAAGGTTACATTGGACGTTGAAGACGGCGACCGTGGACCACAAGCTGCTAACGTTACTCCTGCATAAGGATAACCTCTTATTTAACTTTTAGTTTAAAAAGAGATCAAAAACACCCGAGATTTTCTCGGGTGTTTTTTTATTGTCTCGAAATAAAAAACTCCCTATCAATTACGATAGGAAGTTAGTTAATCTTGAAATGCATGTACTTAGAAACGAAGATTACCAATGATTGAATTGGTTCCTTCATTCCGTCCTCAGTCCAAGTAATAATGATTTCTGTTAATCCACCGGCAATCAATGAAACTAACATCTTGGAAGATTCTTCTCTGGTTTCCAAAACGTTTTCATCAATTAAGTCGGAAATGTAGTATTTTAGTCGTTCTAATAAGATCATGGATAAATCATTTTTCATAATCATTTCCATCATGTCTTGATCCTCTTTGACAAGTTCGAAGAAGATGGTCGCGATATCGGTTAGATTGTGTGACTGACTTGATGCTAAACGTTGGATGAACGTGGTAAATGAGCTATCAAATCTGTAAATAATGATATCTTTTTTATTATGAAAATTTCGATAATACGTCATTCGTGAAACATCAGCTTGTGCACAGATATCTTTCACATTAATTTCATCAAATGGCGTGGTCTTAAGTAGTTCGAACATTCCATTAACAATTTTATTCTTTGTTGCAAATTTATCTCTCATAAACTTTTGCCTCACTTCAGTATATTTATGAATATATACGAAATCGGGTTTAAATGCAAGTTAAGTCGCCCTTCTTTACTTTTGATAAATTATCAAAGCATAATTTTTAACAAATAGAAACATTAGAATTATAATGTAATTGAGCTTTAAAAATAAGGAGGAAATTTATTATGGCAATGACTGCTGAACAAAAAGTAAACGATAGAGAAAGAGTATTGGACACACCAATGAACAAGGAATTCGATTGGTCAGATGATACTACACCTGTTCGTGATGCTTTATGGAATCACTACATGGAAGAAGATGGCAAGGACACCATGGCTACTGAAGCTAAGATGCACCCTTACCTAGACATGTCTAATGATGAAGTAGCAGCAAACGCTGAAAAGATTCTAAAGAAGTAAGCATTTGCTATTAATTTCGACGCTTAACAAAGCTCAACTTACTTATTAATAAGCTCAACTGGTTATAACAACGCCACAAAAAAGACTTGATATTAATCAAGTCTTTTTTTAGCTTCATTTAATTGTTCATCGCTTAGGACTTCACTGGTAAATCTTTGCAATGGTGTAAATTCATGACGATCCTTGAACTTCACAGGTTCGTAGTCGACAACTGCCACTAGCATGTTGTTTTCAGTTAGAAACAACTGACCGACGCCTTTGAATTTACCCTTGGTATGCTTCCCGGTTCGCCAATCGTGAAGTTTGAATTCACCCTTGTCGTCCTTCTTAATTACATATTGGCCTGATTGATCTTCATCAACCACGACACCAATATATCGATTTACTTCATATTTACCCTTCATATCAATCACCTTTCTTATACTTTACCATAATTACACTGCTATATGTGATATCATTGAATTACTTAATTCACTTTAGGAGATGATCGTTATTCGATCTGTTAATACATTAAAAACAAGAATTATAGCACTAATCTTTGGGCTATTATTAAACGCCTTCGGAAATGCCCTTACAATTGTATCCGGCTGTGGTTCCGGTATCTGGACCGCCGCATGTGTAAACATCCATCAATTGTTTGGCGTCGACGTTGGAATTATGATTTTTACATTTGGAATCATCAATGCTTTGACCAATCAAATCTTGATTAAACACATTGATGTCTTACGTTTTGTTGAAGAAGTCATCTTTATCATCTTCTTCAGTTCATTCATTCAAATCTTTACCAACTACTTTGAATCACTAGGTTGGAATCACCTATCACTATTCATTAGGGTGCCAATGGCATTGATTGGGGTTTGCTGCTTCTGTACAGCCATCTCACTATACCAACGCGCAAACATCTTCATGCATCCAAACGATGATACCACCAACATTCTTCGTTTCGATTACTTAAACGGTAGTGCCATCAAGTCACAACTATTGGACTTCGCACCACCTATCACAATCATTTTAATCTGTGCGATTTTCTTACATCGTATTTACTCTGTAAGCATCGGTACTTTATTCTCAATCGCATTTAACGGGATTTTGATTCAAAACGCTGACAAGTATGTTTTCCCATCTCTAAAGCATAATGAAAACATTAATACCCAACTTCAAAAACATTTTGAAAAATAAAAAGAAGCGTTTCATTACGAAGCGCTTCTTTTTATATGCTTTTTCCATCTTAGAATTAGATAAATCATAATTCCCGCAATCAATCCCATCCAGCTAAATACAGTAACCCATAGTAAAGCTAATAAGATTGGTGTTGCATGATAGTAAATTTCAAGTTTATTATGACCAGGCTTTGAGTTAACGATTACACTACCGATTTGAGTTTGTTTAACATTGCTAATGTGCTTACCGTTTAAAATCAGCTTGGTATCGTCATACTTAAAGATTGGTAATTGCATTGTCTTGTTGTCGTCTGAGTCATTATCCCAAGTTAACAATAAGTGACCATTACGTTTGATTGTCTTTGTAACCTCACCTTTATAGTTGATGATTTGATCACCGTAGTTACCATATGGATGATAATCAAAGTAGTTATAAGCAGTCATCTTGTATTGAACCGGTAAGTAGTCCGGAGTGGCCTTCGTTAACATCTTAAGAACGGCACCAGTATCATGAGATGACAAACTATCTCTGATGGAGTTGGTATCCGTTGTTTGATAATGAAGGTTGTAGTCGTTTTGAACCACCTTAGGTGAGAAGAAGTGATGCACTCCCTTTCTCACTGGTCCACCCGCATTGTAGATAATGAAGAAGGTTAAAATCAACAATGCGTAGTTCTTAAATGAATTGATCCATTGCTTTTTAGAAGCGTCGTTAATCATGATTCCGGCACAGATTAATAACAAGATGAATGGAATCACGACAAAACGACGTGGCATTTGAATTAGGTATGAAATGCTTGGAAACTTCTTGTCTAGTGGCCCCCATGGGAATAACACAGAGGAAATCCACATGAAGAATAGCCCGGTAATAAAGATAATTTTTCTAGATGAGCTAATCTTTTTGAAGTTAATCGCGAAGTAAATCGCCACGATGATAAAACCAATCGAATAAATTGGTGGTAATACGAATACGTTCTTACCAAACAAGGCAACGGAGTCTTCATACATATCAAGTTGTGGTGCCACTCCTAACGCATGGTTAGTGAATGATATTTGCATCATTCCGTACCAAACGTTGGCTGTCAAACACAATGTCAGTAAAACTGACAAGATGGCGTTACGCCACATTTTTAACTTTTCATCACTATGAATCACACCATAGATAAACATTGGAACTAGTGCTAACGCACCAGTCAAACTGCTTAGCATATGAGTCTGCAACAGAATCGACATTGGAATCGCCAGTTTTAATATGTTGATTGATTTATAATCAACCATGTCGAAACCGGCCGTTAGTAGCCAAGGTAATAAGGCAGCTCCCCATCCGGTGAATTGCATCCCTACAACCCATCCCATAATCAAATAAGATGACATGTAAGCAATTCCGACAAAGACAGCATATATTTTCTTAATATGAGTTCTGATTGCTAGGTTATACATTGTCATTCCGCTGACGCATAACGTTAGCAATGAGGCGACAATCTGGTATCTTACCCAATTGCCGGCAACCAAGAGAATTAAACCATTAAAATAAGCCGCTAATGGCCCATATAAAGCGTTAATAATTCGTCCTGACTGTTGGTATCCATAAATGGATATAAAGTAACTTAAATGGCCAGTTTTTAGTTGCATCGCCGCATCGTAGAATCGATTCATATGAAAAATGGAGTCGACCCCCAAAATATATGATCCGGTCACGATTTGTGGCAACATTATTAACACGGCGACCAAGAAGATTGTCATGTATGGCCAAAACTTAATCGCTTTTTTCATCGATATTCTTCCTTAAACTATATTTTACAAGTTCAATATTAACACATAAAAAAGAAGCGAACCTTAAAATTAGGCCGCTTCTTAGTGTAATATCAATATTTTTTAAGCTTCGCTATGTTTATCAATCGTTAATTTACGATGTGACTTTTGTAAAATGAAGATTGCTAAAATAACTAGAACCGCACCGACGATTTCAATAAAGCTAATTGAAATTTGGAAGAAGATAATACTTAAAATAAAAGTAACCACAGGTTGTGTTGCGTCGACTAGACTAACAACTTCTGATGGTGCGAAATTCAAAGCATGTAGCAATAGCATGAATGGAAGAATTGTTCCGAATAGAATAATTCCACCAACTCCGAATACGATACCAGTAGTTAGATGTGGCATGTGCACCCAGATTGGTTGTTTTAAGTTGAAGATAATTCCGGCAATTAGAGTACCCCAACCTAGAATTACAATTGGTGAACTTTGTCCAACAATCGGACGTGGTAGCACAACGTATAGCGCTGCGGTTACACCAGATAAAATTCCCCAGATTAATGATGCAGGAGTAATTGAAAGTGATGAAAAATCACCCTTAGTTAGAGATAAGACAACCCCTGCCAAAGCAATTACGAAAACCATGATATCAATTGGTAATGGTTTTCTGTGTTGGAAGATGATTGATCCCAATAGAATAAATAATGGTGCTAAGTATTGCAAAATAGTTGATGCATTGGCGTTACCAGTTTGTACACTCATGTAAAAAGTGTATAGGTTGGCACCTAGACCAAATACCCCGTAAGCCACGATACAAATGAATGATTTCCATGACTTAAAGACATTGAAAATGTGTCCTTTATAAATAATTGCAGAAATAATCAATAACACAATTCCAGAGATCATGGTTCTAGTTGATAAGAACCAGTTAGCTTCCAAACGTTCTGTTTGAGATACGAATTGTAAAATTGTACCTGATACACCCCAAAGTGCTGAAGCTAAGAAAGCCCAGAAGATACCTTTCATGACATTAGTCTCTAAAAGGCCTGTTTCGTTTTCCATATTTTCACCCCATATAAAGCTATAATTCCAGTAGATGTAAAGTTTTCTTACTTGAAACCTATATTAAAAAGATATCACAAGTAAGAAAGCTTGAAAATAGAAAAAGACCATTTCCACGAAATAATACGTAAAAACGGTCTTTTTGATAAGTTTTTTATACAAACTATCTAATATCTGGGTCGTCCTTATCTCTCTTTTGGTGAGATCTTTGTAGGAAGTAGATAGATACGATAATGATGATTGCACCAAGTGCTTCGATTGGTGTTGGAATCAAGTGGAATACAATCATACTTAAGATGATAGTAACCACTGGTTCTACGGCATCAACGATACTTGAAACTTCTGATGGAGCAAACTTCAAACTGTATAGAACAGCTGAGAATGCGAAGATAGTACCAACTAAGATAACTCCACCGATACCTAATACGATACCTGGTGTGATCTTAGGAGCATCAGTCCAGAATGGGTGGTATGCGTTAAAACCGATACCAGCAATCAAAGTACCCCAACCTAGAACAACGAATGGTGAGTTTTCCTTTGATAGTGGCTTTGGAACTGAGTAGTATACGGCAGCTGAAACAGCTGATAGTAAACCAAAGATAACGGCAGTAAATGGAACTGATAGTTCACCAATGTGACCGTTAGTGATGATCAAGAACACCCCTACTAAAGCTAGTAAGAATGAAATAACATCAGCCTTTAGAGGCTTCTTCTTCATGAAAATTAAACCGTATAGAACAATAAAGATTGGTGCTAAGTATTGTAGGATTGTGGCAGTAGCAGCGTTACCTTCTTGAATACTTACGTAGAAAGTTGACATGTTAACTGCTAAACCAAAAATTGCATAGATGAATAATCTAATGATTGATTCTTTTGACTTCCAAACATCAAAAACATGTTTACCAACGTGAATTGAACCAATAGCTAACAATAAAATACCTGCAAATAATGTACGAACTGAAATGAACCATTGAGTAGGAACTGCTTCGTTTTGAGCAACGAATTGCATGATAACTCCTGAGAAACCCCATAGGGTTGAAGCCATCGCAGACCAGAAAATACCTTTCATGACGTTTTCAGTCGTTGTATGTTGTTTTTCCATTTTTTAAAACTCCCCGTTTGTTCATAATAGCAAAATTGTTATTATGATTTGTTTGATCGGCTATGTTTAATTCCATAACCGAAGTAAATACATAATCCTCCAGCAAACCAAATGATTGCTAAAATCCATGTATCAAGTGGTAGTTGTGTTAATAGGTATACACAAGCTATCGCAGATACAATTGGTAAGACTGGATATAATGGAACTTTGAATCCATCATTTTTAATGTCTTTACGTCTTCTTAGGAATAAAATCCCAATTGACATGAATGTAAAGGCGATTAATGTCCCAATATTAACTAAGCTTGCTAGCTTATCTAGTGAGAAGATACCACCCATTAGGGCGATCACAATTGTTACGAAGATAACACTGTGAATTGGAACGTTCTTCTTAGTGTCTATTTTACTCAAGTTTTTAGGTAAAAGTCCATCACGACCGATGGAATAAATTAGACGTGAACTACTAAATACCATGTTTACCATCATTGTAAACATACCTGCTAGCGCACCCAATGAAATTAAAATTCCAAGTTTGTCCAAGTGAATCATTTGTAGTGCAAATGTTACTGGATCTGAAACGTTTAATTTTGTATAAGGTACAATTCCTGTAAGAACAATTGAAACTAATATGTACAAGATTGTACAAATGATTAATGTCCCAATAATTCCGATTGGCATCGTTTTTTTAGGGTTCTTTACTTCACCTGCAGAGGCAGCAATAACATCAAAACCTAGGTAAGCAAAGAATACTAATGAAGCCCCTGTGAAGACCCCACTAACACCGAATGGCATAAATGGGTTCCAGTTGGTAGGCTTAACAAAGAATGCCCCGGCAACTACAAAGACAATAATGATCGCAATTTTTACTAAAACCATTATGTCGTTTAAACGTGTGGATGATTTAACACCCCTAGTTAAAATCCATGAAATCAATAACACTACTAGAATCGCAATCAGATTAACGTATGTGCCGTGATTCGGATCATAGTTAGCTGATAAGGCCTTTGGCATGTGGATTCCGAAATTAGCCAGTAATGATTGCAAGTAAGCTGACCAACTTGATGCAACAGTTGCTACTGAAAGCATGTATTCAAGAATTAATCCCCATCCAATAATCCATCCAGTAATTTCTCCGAAGATAACGTTACCGAATGTATATGCACTCCCTGCAACTGGTAATGCTGATGAAAATTCAGCATAACACATTGCACAAAGTGAACATACAACTGTTGCAATTACGAATGAGAGGATGATTCCTGGTCCAGCAGTGGTAGCTGCAACCGTTCCTGGTATTACGAAAATTCCTGCACCAATAACCGCACCGATTCCCATCATGATTAAATCTTTAGTGCCGATAGTTCTTTGTAAATTTTGATCCCTATCGATGAACTTAGCCAATGATGTCTTACGATTCACCTTAGACAGAATATTCATAAAAATCCCCCTTTTTTACATGAATAAATAAAAACCGCACTAGTTTTCCTAACTAGTGCGGTAAAAAAAGCACTAGAAAGAATAACTGCTTACCAGTCATTTTTCTAGTGCTTCCGAAGTTTTCATAGCGAAATAATCTCTTCTACGTACTATACTAAACGACTAGTTCAGATTAAAGAAGAAATTATTATTATCTTGTTTTATTGTCAGAATATAACAAGTAGCCATGATTGAACCTCCAATTTTTATTCGTTCATTTATTTGTAATAATCTTACCGAAAATATATGGATAATGCAAGTTTTTTTATTTAGCTTTATCTTTTCTTTCCTTTAATTCAGCGTTTAATGATTCCAAACGCTTATTAAGAATTAATTGGACTTGTTGATTTTTTCTCATATTATCGTTAGTTTTCTTAATTAGTTCTTCAATCTCGGTATTAGTGTAACCAGACATTTGTTTTTGCATAATGTAAGTATCTTTATAGGCACTGCTTACGATATCGTAACCACGTTTACCTAAGCTAACTAGTCCACCAGCGGCATCATGTAGGCTTGGTCTTTGACTGAAGTGATCGATATGAGTCATTAGTTCACGACTAACGGTGTTGTTCCAGAAACTAATCAATGAACCAGCAAAGAATGCAGTAAAGATGGTCATGATTCCGAATGGTCCAGATACAACAATAGCCACAATCATGAAGATAATATCTTGAGCACTTCTAACCTTTCTGTATTCGATGTGAGTCTTTTCTGAAATAATTGGTGCTAATGCATCATAAGGTGATACCCCTAATTTGGTAGCCATGTAGATAGAAGTACCTAATGTAAACACTAAAATACCGACAATCGCATCGAAAACCATCATTGGAATACTAATCTTACCGGGGAAAATCATTGAGTAAAAAGTACTGAAGTATTCAATTTCATATCCCACTAGGACCATGTTAAAGATGGTCCCTAGTCCAATTTGTTTACGATCGAAAATTAAAACGATAATGAATAATACTAAGTTAGCGAATAGTTGAAATGAACCCAATGAAGTTCCTAACTTTGTAGCCATCCCTGCATTCATTGCGGTGAATGGGTCAATACCGACATGTCCTGAGCGCATAAAGGCGGCACCTAAAGCAATTAAGGTAACCCCTATTAATGACATAATCGCACGTAAAAAGAAGTCTAGCGGCTTATTAATCACGTTTTTTGAGTTATCGTATGAAATGTTTTCCATAATTTTATACCTTCTTAATGTTTATTATTTCAATTATGATTGCGCTTTCATTATAACTCTTTTATAGTTCCAAATGAAATGATTTATACCAAAAAAGAGACGATGGAAAATCCATCGTCTCTCATTCGTATTATTTTCATCTATTCTTTATCTTCAGATTGACCATAAGTCAATTTGATCAATGCTGAGATTAGCATTGGGATGATAAATACTAGGATGATTAATCCAACAATTACCCCAATAGCAACTTGAATTAGAGTTAATACTCCTGATGGCATTAGAGCCGCAAAAGTACCACCTAAAATGATAGCTGCTGAGATAACTACCGTACCGATAACGGCACAGGCATGTTGAATTTGTTTTTCAGCTGTAGCGTCAACGCTACCGAATTCACGGTATTTCATCATCAAGAAGATACTGTAATCAACACCCAATGCGATTAGCATTACGAATGTGAAGAATGGTGTGTTCCAAGTTAGGAACTTTTCACCTAATACAGCAGAGCTAATTAGCTTAGTGATGCTTAGTGATGAAATGTAAGCAATGATTAGAGTACCTAAGATGTAGAATGGTTGAAGAATTGATCTGGTAATAACCATTAATGCAATCATAATTCCGATTACCATGATAACCGCAGTTCTCAAGAAGTCAGAACTTGCGATGTGGTGAGTATCAGAAGTAGTTGCGGTTTGACCACCAATTGCAACCACACTGTGATCTAATGAGGTACCTGAGATATTGTTGTATACCTTGGTTTGTAGGTTATCAACTTGGTTCATTGCACTTTCAGAGTTAGGGTCTTTATCTAAAACGACAGTGATCTTAGCGGTTTTCTTATCTTCTGATAGATAAGTGTTAACTGAACGCTTGAATGTGTCACTCTTTAGGACGCTTTCTGGAATGTTGAATGAATCAGAAGCTTGTGAGTTTGATAGAGAACTTAGGTAAGAATTAGCACTACCCATTCCCTTTTCGATTTTATCTAGACCAACGCCAGCCTTCTTTAGCTTAGCTTGGGTTTCTTTCAATTGAGCGGCTAATGCCTTGGCATTGTCACCAATACCTTGGGTATTTGAAGCAATGCCTTGTAGTTGTGATTGTAAACCACTCATTAGTGTTTGTTGCTTAGTTGCGCTTTGTTGTAACAATGCACCTACAATTTGTAGTTGTGCTTGGCTTAGTGGTTGACCCACCGAGGCCATCTTTTGTTGTAGTTGAGTCAATACAGCTTGACCATTGGTATTACCAGTTTGACTACTCATTGCTTGAATATTCTTTAGGTATTGACCAATTGTCATTGCTGAAGAACCAATGTCTTCCAATGGAGTAGCGTTGAATGATGAGTTCTTAGTACCTTGTTTGATGGTGCTAATACCCTTCTTAGCTGTCTTCATCTTGGAATTTAGTGTTTCTAGTTGGTCGTTTACGTAAAGTTGGTTAATTGGCATCCCACTTGGTTGAGTGACTGATGCCACAGTCTTTACGCCTGATTGTTTACCCAATTGTTGGGTTAGTCGATCAATTTCATTCAAGTCTTTTTCGTTATTTAGCTTGTGGTCGGACTTAATGTAGATAGTTGAAGGTTCAGCAGTGCCCTTTGAAAAGTGCTTTTGAACAGTCAATAGTCCTTGTTTAGCAGGAACGTTATTTTGTAATTCCACACTGTTGTCGTAGTTTAGGTTGTTCTTGTAAGTAGCCATGAATGGAACAGTTACAACAAGTACCAAGACGATAGCAGGAATTGCCCACTTGGTTGACTTGTTTGATAAGAAGCTCCATAGCTTGTTTTCACCTTCACCATCGAAGTTCTTTGATGGCCAGAAGATGTTCTTACCTAGAACTGACATGAAGAATGGGTTCAATGTTACCAATACAAGTAGTAATACGGCAACACCGACAGCCACACCAACGGCTGATTGGTAAATTGAGAACTTAGCTAGTGCTAATGTTGCAAAACCAATCAATACTGATGTTCCTGAGTATAGGATGGTCTTTCCGGCAACTTTTCTTGCGTCGATAGTTGCTTGAATTTGATCCTTACCCCGACTCAATTCTTCCTTAAATTGGTTGTATAACAAGATGTTGTAATCAGTACCAATACCGAATAGTACAACCACCATGAATACACGAGTGAAGTTTGAAAGTGGGAAACCGAAGTATTGAACAAGGTTCATCACAATGCTCAATGATACGATGAATGAGACACCCACAGTCAATAGTGATACCAATGGCACAATTGGTGATCTAAATACAATAATCAATACGATTAGGATAAAGACAGCGGCGATAACTTCAGTCTTTTGAATTCCTTCTTGTGTAGAAACTCTAAAGTCATCGTTTAGGATATCCCCACCTGTAACGTAAGTTTTAACTCCTGAGGTCTTAACAGCATCTTTAAGTTGGTTGTTAACACTTTGGATTGAACGCTTCTTGGTTACGTTTAATTGCACAATTTCAGTGGTCTTATCCTTTGAAATTAATTGCTTCTTAGTTGCGTCGTTATCAAATGGCGCTGTTACACCCTTGATACCGTATTCGGACTTGTTATCCTTTAATTTTTGAATTGTAGCATCGATTTTCTTTTGGTCACTTGAAGTGATCTTACTATTACCATTATTGAAAACAACAACTGTATCCATGGTATTGCTAATACCATGACCCCAATGCTTTTGAATGGTTTCAGCGACTTGACTTTGTGAAGTAGCCGGAATCTTAGTTTGGCCCTTTTGTGCTACTAAGTTAGACATGTTTGGTAAGAAGACTACACTTAGGATTACTACAACCAGCCATGCAATCAAGCTACCAGTATACTTCTTAATAAACTTTGGCATTTGAATTCTCCTCCTTATTTTTTGATGTTAATTAAATCTTGAGGCGCTGTTCTTTGCGTCGTTTTAATGATTTCAGCGATTTCACTAGGAGACTCTGGATGTTCTTTGCTCATCCAATAAACAACAATACTCATCAACCTATCTAAAATGATTTCCATCACATAATCTTTGGGAATTCCTGGGTGGAATTCGATTTCAGAAGGTGCGGCATGAAATGATTCAACAATCACTTCTTTAAACATCTTCTTAATCTTACCGATTAAATATGGATCACCGTCTGGGCATAACAATGCAGACAATAATTTGGAATTTTGGTAAAAGTAATCAAGTGTCTTAATTACTAATTCAGATGGAGTATTTTCACTATTTTCAGAAAACGCCTTTAATTCTTCTGGAACAATAGCATTTAAAATATCCTGAATTTCACCTAATAAACGTGTTTCTGTCTTTGACAATAAATCAAACTTATCTAAATAATGAATGTAAAACGTACCACGACCAATTCCGGCTGTTCTGGTTAAGTCAGTAACATTTAAATTATTGAAACCCTTAGTATGAATCAATTCAATTAAGGCTTCAGTAATTTGGGACTTGGTTTGGATCGTTCTACGATCTTGTTTAACCATACCTACGTCTCCCCTCAAAAATCACTTTATCTAATAATTCAATTACATTATAAAAACAACGTGCTGAGAAAGTCAACACGTTGTTCATTATCTTTTTTATTTTTATTCGTTTTTATTTCCTAAAGCCAGGATAAACACAGTACTTAGCACCAAAATTCCCCCAATGACTTCTGCACCATTAAATGATGTATTAAGGAAAATGACGGCACCAATGGTTGCTGATAGCGGTTCAAACGTATCTAGCATCCCTGCAACTGTAGGTGAAATGAATTTCAAACTATTGATGAAACAAATAAATGACATCATCGTTCCAAAGAAGACGATAAATCCGACCCCTAATACAGTTCCTAAGGTTAGTTTAGGCACATCCACCCAGAAAGGATGAACGATGGTAAAGATGACTCCACCGACTAGCATTGCCCATCCGACAACGACTAGTGTTGAAAAACGTTTCAATAGGTTTACCGGTAGCATCGTTTGAATGGCTCCCGCTAACGCTAACAATAGTCCGGCAATTAATGCTGGCGTGGAGATTGCTAACTGGGTTAGATGTCCCTTAGTTACCAATAACCATGTTCCGATTAGTGCAACCAACACGGCGGTTGCTTCGTACTTATTAGGCAACTGATGATAAAAGATGGCGGTAAAGATAACAATCAGTACCGTTCCCAAACTTTGTAGCACTGTTGCAGTTCCGGCATTACTTAGGTTAACTGTCACTAGGTATAAGTATTGCACAGCAGCTAGACCAAATACGGCATAGGCGGCAAACACACCCAGATTCTTTGGTTTCTTCCAAAGATCCATTACTGGTTCTTTTTTTACAAAGTTAGTGAATAGTAAAATCACAATTCCTGAAATTCCCATCTTAATTCCCATTAACCATTCAGGTGATAGATGATTATCTTGGAATAAAAATTGTGATACTGGACCTTGAATCCCCCAAAGAATCGCCCCGGTCACGGCAAGAATTCCACCGATTAATCTCTTTTGCGCTTGTGTCTTATTTTCCAATCCAATTCTCCATTTCTCTAGTTGTTTAATACCATTATAGGACAAAAGAAAAAGCGTTGTCATTAAAGACAACGCTTTTTTCTGAATAGTTAGTGTATAACTAGTCTTTGTAGTTAGCAGGAGAATCGTCCCACTTATCAACAGTATCTGTCATTTGTCCGGTAGTGTGCCATTCAAAGTCTGGGTACCATAAACTACGCTTTTGCTTGTCGATACCTTCAATGGTCTTCATGTCATCTTCTGATAACTTGAAGTCAAAGATATCTGAGTTTTGAATAATTCTTTCTTCATGTGATGACTTAGGAATAGTTACTACACCTTTTTGCCAGTCCCAACGAAGAATTACTTGAGCAACTGACTTGTTGTACTTGTCAGCAATCTTCTTGATTTCTTCGTTAGATAATGCTTCCCCACCACCAAGTGGTGACCATGCTTCTAGTTGAATACCGGCATGATTATTGAATTCTAGGATATCCTTTTCTTGGTTAACTGGATTGAATTCCATTTGGTTAACGGCAGGAACGATATCACTGTGGTCTAGTAGATTTTGCAATCTTTCGTTATCGAAGTTTGAAATACCGATAGCTCTAATCTTACCTTGACGGTAAAGTTCTTCCATTGCCTTCCAAGTATCAATGTACTTGCCATCAACTGGCCAGTGCATTAAGTATAGGTCAATGTAAGTTAAGTCTAGACGTTTTAGTGTACCATTTAAGGCATTGATTGTACTTTCATAACCTTGATCACCGTTGAATAACTTAGTTGTGATAAATAAGTCTTTACGGTTTTGTCCGGTTGCAGCTAAACCTTCTTTAATTCCTTCACCAACACCAGTTTCGTTACCATATTGCTTTGCAGTATCAATTAAATGGTAACCCTTGATGATTGATTCTTTAACTGATTCTTTAGCACTTGTATTATCTGTCTTCCAAACACCTAATCCAAGACGTGGCATTTCAACGCCATTGTTTAGAGTGGTTGTTTCTTCAAGTCCTTCTAATCTGTTCATAGAAAATTCAGCCTCCTATTTCTTAAGTTCAACTTCATGGTAAAGCCCATAGATTTGATTTTCAAGAAAAAAGAAATGATTATAATCAAATATAATTAAATATTAATCTTCATAACCGTGTGGGTGTTTTTGAGTCCACGTCCATGCACTAGCGATGATGTCTTCAACGTTGTCATGTTGAGGTTTCCAGCCTAGTACTTCACGAGCCTTAGTTGAGTCAGCAACTAGTGTACTTGGGTCACCCGCTCTTCTTGGTGCGTCTTCGGCAGGAATTTCCTTGCCAGTCACCTTACGAGCGGTTTCTAGCATTTCTCTGTTTGAGAAACCAGTTGATGAACCTAGGTTAAATGCTTCTGAGTCTCCGCCCTTCATCAATCTGTCTAGGGCTAGGATATGAGCATCAGCTAAATCGACAACGTGAACGTAGTCACGGACGTTAGTACCATCTTTGGTTGGATAGTCAGTACCAAAGATTTGTAGCTTATCACGAGTGCCTTGAGCAACTTGTAGAATAATTGGGATTAAGTGCGTTTCTGGACCATGGTCTTCACCAATTGATCCATCCATCTTGGCACCACCAACGTTGAAGTAACGTAGTGCAGTGTACTTGATGCCATAGGCAACGTCAGCCCACTTCATCATCTTTTCCATCATTAGCTTACTTTCACCATAAGGATTGGTAGGTACTTGAGAATCAGTTTCCTTAACTGGAATGCTTTCAGGTTCTCCGTAAGTAGCAGCAGTAGAAGAGAAGATAATGTTGTTAACGTTGTGTCTTTGCATTGCTTCTAGTAGAGTAATCATTCCACCAGTGTTGTTATCGAAATACTTCAATGGTTTTTCCATTGATTCTGGAACGATAGAATTAGCGGCAAAATGGATAATCCCATCAATCTTTTCGTTGTTAAAGATTTTGTCTAGGAAGTCAGCATCTCTGATGTCTCCTTCGTAGAACTTTGCGTTTTTGTTGACACTAGCTAAGTGTCCAGTTGCTAGGTTATCTGCAACGACAACATCGTAGCCTTTTTCAATTAAACGATCTACGGTGTGAGAACCGATGTAGCCGGCTCCACCTGGTACTAAAATTGCCATATAAGAATGCTCCTTTTAAATTACTTATATTATCATTATCAAACAGGAACCTTAAAAATTCAATAAATTCCAGAAAAAAAGACGCGGTATTATACCGCGTCTTTTAATTGTTTTATTAGTCGTTTTCGTACTTCTTGAATACAAGAACTGCGTTGTGACCACCAAAACCAAATGAGTTTGAAATTTCGTAGTTAACTGGTGACTTCTTGTTGTCTTCGTTTACTAGGTTTACTTCAACTTCTGGATCGATGTTCTTAACACCGTAGTTAACTGGCATTTGTTGACGTTGTAATGCACCAACCATGATAACAGCTTCTAGTGAACCGGCAGCACCTAGAGCATGACCAGTCATACCCTTTGTACTACTTACCTTGATGTGATCGTTGTCAGCAAATACTTTCTTGATAGCTTGTGATTCAGCTGAATCATTAGCATGAGTACTTGTTCCGTGAGCGTTAACGTAGTCAACGTCCTTAGGATCAACGTTAGCATCCTTAAGAGCTAACTTCATAGCATCAACAGCACCTGAACCGTCAGGTCTTGGAGCAGTTAAGTGGTAAGCATCTGAGTTAGTACCGTAACCAACAACTTCGGCTAAGATGTTTGCACCACGAGCCTTGGCATGTTCTAGTTCTTCAAGAACTAAAGTACCGGCACCTTCACCCATAACGAATCCATTTCTATCCTTATCGAATGGAATTGAACCACCTTCAACAGTTTCTGAAGTTGAAAGTGCTGATAGAGCAGCGAAACCTGCAATACCTAATTCGTTAACTGAGGCTTCTGAACCACCAGTAATCATCATCTTGGCTTTACCAAAACGAATGTAGTCAAATGCATCACCAATAGCGTTAGTACCTGATGAACAAGCAGTAACGATAGCTTGAGAAGTGTTTCTAGCATTTAAGTTAATTGAAATGTTACCAGCAGCCATGTTAATGATTGAGTTAGGAACGAAGAATGGAGATACACGACCTGGACCCTTCTTTGACATCTTAATAGCTTGTTCTTGGATAGTTGTTAAACCACCAATACCTGAACCATAGATAACACCTAATTCATCTGGATCAAATTCGCCTTCTTTTAGGCCAGCTTGTTCCATAGCTTCGTAAGCTGAGTATAAAGCGTAACGTGAGAAGTCATCCATACGTTTTGAAATCTTCTTGTCGATACGTTTTAGTGGATCAAAATCTTTAACTTCGGCAGCTAGAGTAACACCAGTTTCTGAAGCATCAAACTTTGAAATTGGAGCAATACCTGTCTTTGAAGCAAAAATATTGTCTAAGAATGTGTTAGCGTCGTTACCCAAAGGACTAACGGCACCAATACCTGTAATTACAACACGCTTTTCCATAGAGTTATCCTCCTTATTTACGTTTTACGTCTGGAACGATAAATGTTAGTTGAGCTGAACAAGCCTTCTTGTCGCCAACGTAAGCAGTACAGTCAACTTGTCCCATGTTTTTCTTTTGTTTACCCATAGTAACTTCGAAACGTACAACGTCACCAGGTTTAACCATCTTTCTGAACTTAGCACCCTTAATTTCACCAAGGTAAGCAGTCTTATCCTTGTATTGTTCACTCTTCAAAATAAGGATTGAAGCAGTTTGAGCCATAGTTTCAATGATTAAAACACCAGGCATAACTGGGTTTCCAGGGAAGTGACCTTGGAAATAGTTTTCGTTGATAGTAACGTTCTTGGTAGCAACTACCTTTTCACCAGGGATTAATTCATCAACCTTATCGATGTATAGAATTGGGTATCTGTTTGGAATTAAATCCATAATTTCTGTTGTATTTAAAACACTCACAATAAGCACTCCTCATATATAATTCAAAATTTTAACAATTAAACGTCTTTTATTAATCTAATTTATGCTCCTAATCCAATAGGACTATTGATTACCTCTTCATCTAGTTTTGACATCTAGATGAACTAATCAACATAAATAAGTTTAACAATTACCATACTAAGTTACAACGTACAAGACTCTTTTTATTACTTAAAATAAATAAAACGTTGTTATAGCGGTGTTTTACGTATATTTCCTTATGTGACACATGGTTGAATGTATATCTATTTTGCCGTTTTTTCATTAGAGATTATCTAATTTTCATGATTTGATTCGTTTAATGTTTGAACATCCCATTACCCCGGAAAATCATTTAACAGCAGATATTAATCGTCATATGTAGCAAGGGTTCCAACGTAACCATCAGCTACCTCAATATCGGTTAATTTAATTTTACGATCTAATCGTTTAGCAGATTTCTTGGTATCAACATCAATGTCGACACTCTTAACCTTACCGGATAAACCAGTACCGACTAATTTTAATGCTGCTTCCTTGATTGTCCATAATTTAAGGGTTTCATCCCCTTCTACTGATTCGTCTAGATTACTTAGGTAATTTAGTTCGTTATCAGTGAACGCACGAGTAATTCGTTTGTAAGTAAATGGACGCAACTTCTCAATGTCTATTCCAACCTCTTCATCAGAAACCGCAAGGATTACTAAATCGTAAGAATTTGAAATATTGTATTGAAATTGTTTTGACTTTAGAAATGGTTTGCCGTGATCACCGTAGTAGAAAAGGTCACCATGCAATAATTCATCAATACTAATTCCCATGTAATCTGCCAGCATCAAGTTACCGACAATCGCTTGACGTTTATTATACTTAGTAAAATCAACATCAGCCTTCTTGAAGATTTCTTGGTACTTTGGATTTTGAATAGAATCGATAAAAATTTCTGTATTATTAAGCAAGTAAATGAACACCCTTATCAGCGTAAATCAAGTCACCAGTAACACCTGATGATAGGTTACTCATTAGGAAAGTAGCAACGTCACCAACTTGGTGGATGTCAACAGCTTCACCGTCAACAGTTCTTGCTTCTGATTCCTTCAATAGGTCACCGTGGTTCTTGATACCAGTAACAGCTAGAGTCTTGATGGCACCAGCTGAGATAGCGTTAACACGGATCTTCTTAGGACCTAAGTCTGAAGCTAGATATCTAACGTTAGCTTCTAGAGCAGCCTTAGCAACACCCATCATGTTGTATGAAGGGATAGCACGAGTTGAACCCATGTAAGTTAGAGTAGCAATACTACCTTGTGGGTTCATAACACGACTTGCGTAGCGTGATACTGAGATTAGTGAGTAAGCTGAAACGTCTTGAGCTAAGTTGTAACCATCTTTCTTAACATCAATAACGCCACCTTCAAGAGTTTCCTTGTCAGCGTAAGCAATGGCATGAATAACACCATCGATGTTACCAAATTTAGCTTGAATGTCTTGGAAAGTCTTTTCAACGTTTGCATCTTCAGCAACGTCACATTCAATCATTTCAGTTCCTTCTGGAACAAGCTTGTCTAATTGACGCTTTAATCTTTCGTTTTGGTAAGTAATGATAACTTTAGCACCGTTATCCATTAGTGACTTAGCACAACCCCAGGCAATACTACGCTTGTTAGCAACACCCATAACAACAATTGTTTTTCCATCTAATAAGTTTGACATTATGATTTGGCCTCCTAAAATATACAAATCAATTAAATTACATTAGTTGAATTTACGGTAACGTTCGTGACGTTGGGCCAATAATTCTTCTTTAGGTAATTTGTTAAGTTCATTAATTTTTTCAATTAAAGCTTCTTTGAAGTTTTGCATTGATTTTGCATCTTTGACTTCGGGAATAATCTTATCAATGATTTCATTGTCTAATAGTTCCTTTGGTGTAAGTTGCATTTGTTCAGCAGCTTCGGCTGCCTTACTTGAATCTTTCCACAAGATTGTGGCGTAGCCTTCAGGTGATAGTACTGAGTAGATACTATCTTCTAAGGCCCAAACGGTGTCACCAACAGCTAGAGCTAAGGCTCCACCGCTTCCCCCTTCACCAATGATGACACTGATATATGGCACTTTTAACTTAAGTCCTTGCATGATTGATTGAGCAATCATGTAACCTTGACCCTTGTATTCAGCGTCCATACCAGGATATGCACCAGGTGTATTAATCAAGTTAATGATTGGACGGTTAAACTTTTCCGCTTGTTTCATCAAACGTAAAGCTTTTCTATATCCAGAAGGTTCTGCTGAACCGAAATGTCTTTCGATATTTTCGTCAGTGTCGTTACCCTTTTGGATACTTGTAATGGTAACTGGTTGACCAGCAATAGTTCCGATACCAGCATATACTGCAGGATCATCGCTGTAAGCACGGTCACCGTGTAGTTCCATAAAGTCGTCAGTAATTCCAGCAACTAGGTCTTGGATACTAATCTTATCAGCACTTCTAGCCGCTAAAACACGATCATATGCTTTTCCCATAATACTAATATCCTCCTAATTCCAAGCCAATAACTTGGCTAATACTGATTTCATTTCATCTCTTTTAACAATGGCATCTAAGAAACCATTCTTAAGTAGAGTTTCTGCACGTTGGAAATCCTTTGGTGGACGTTGTTGAATTGTCTTTTCAATAACTCGACGACCAGCAAAACCAATTAATGTGTGTGGTTCAGAGATGTTGATATCTCCTTCCATGGCATAACTAGCAGTAACACCACCGGTAGTAGGATCAGTTAATACAGAAATGTATAGTAATCCTTTTTCGGCATGATCAGATACCGCTTGTGATACCTTGGCCATTTGCATTAATGAGTGGATTCCTTCTTGCATTCTGGCACCACCAGAACATGAGAAGACAACTACTGGTAAGTTCTTTTCGGTTGCTTGTTCGAATAATCTAGCAAGCTTTTCACCTGTGGCAGTACCTAAACTACCCATGATGAAACGAGAATCCATTACACCTAGGGCAAATTCAGTATCACCAATCTTGGCGAAACCGGTTTGAACACTTTCGTTTAGGTCAGTGGCCTTCTTTGACTTTTCAAGCTTTCCAGCGTACTTTTCGTCGCTTAAGAAACGCTTTGGTGCACTAATTTCAGAATCGATTGGTGTGAATTCGTCCACAGTCATGTTGATTCTTTCTTGTGCGCCAAGTCTAAAACCATAACCACAGTTAGGACATAGCTTGTATTCCCCTAACTTCTTGTTGTAAAAGCTTTCTTCACAAACTGGACATTTGATAAACAAATGATCTGGAACTTTGTCCATTAGAGTTTGTAAATCTTTGGTTTCTTCTGATTTATTATTCTTCAACGTTTTTCAACCACTCTTTCAAGAATGATTTTTCAATGTATAGATTATTGAAATCTGAATCATTGAAATGTTTGTCTTGTAACAAATCATTTAGGAATTGACGGTTAGTCTTTACTCCATCAACCTTAAATTCATTAATTACTCTTCTCATTTTTACGACAGCCTGAGGCTTGTCAGGCATATGTACAATGATTTTAGCAATCATTGAATCATAGAAAGGAGAAATGGTGTCACCTTGTTCAACACCTGAGTCAATACGAACACCCTTAGTTCCGAATGGGAAGTTAACCTTACGAAGAGTACCTGGTGCTGGTAAGAAACCATGTGCAGGGTCTTCGGCGTTAATACGGCATTCGATTGCGTAACTATCTACCTTAATGTCATCTTGTGTGAATGGTAAAGCTTCACCAGCGGCAACTTGGATTTGAGCCTTGATTAATTGAACTCCAGCAACTTCTTCAGAAACTGTATGTTCAACTTGTAATCTAGTGTTCATTTCCATGAAGTAGAAATTGTTGGTCTTTTCATCCAATAGGAATTCGAAAGTACCAGTGTTTTCGTAACCAATTTCCTTGGTTGCTTTAGCAACAAGCTTACCTAGATAATCACGTTGAGATTGAGAAACTTCCATACATGGAGTTTCTTCAATAATCTTTTGATGACCTCTTTGTAGAGAACAGTCACGTTCAGGGAAGTAAACAACATTTCCCTTTTGATCTGCGATAACTTGCATTTCAATATGCTTAGCATCACTTAAATCTTTTTCCATGTACAATGAATCGTCATTGTATGAAATTCTTGCTTCACGCTTGGTAGTGTTAAAGATTTCCTTTAATGCTTCTTCATCGTCACATTCACGAATACCTTTACCACCACCACCGGCAGCAGCTTTAAGCATAACTGGATAACCAATTTCATCCGCTAGTTTTAAAGCATCTTCTAGACTATCAATGGAGCCGTCTGAACCAGGAATGGTTGGTACTCCACTGTTCTTCATCGCTGCCTTGGCATGAGATTTATTTCCCATTAAATCAATTACTTTTGAACTTGGTCCAATGAACTTAATTGAACATTTTTCGCAAAGTTCAGCAAATTCAGCGTTTTCAGATAAAAATCCGTAACCGGGGTGAATAGCTTCTGATCCAGTTAAAATTGCAGCGTCAATCACTGCAGCCATGTTCAAGTATGATTCGTTTGGTTGTGGACCACCAATACATACTGATTCGTCGGCTAATTTAACGAACATGCTATCCTTGTCGGCAGTTGAATAAACGGCAACAGCTTTAATGTCCATCTCATGAAGTGCTCTTATGATTTGCACCGCGATTTCACCACGGTTAGCAATTAATACCTTTTTAAACATTTCACTCATCCTTTATGAACTTATTCAATTGCAAAGATTAAAGTACCTTCACAAATAACTTCGCCATCTCTAGTAACTGTTCCATGACCTTCACCAATGTTTCTCTTTAGCTTTGTCATTTCAACAGCTAGTTCCAACTTGTCGCCTGGTCTAAAGCTGTCTTTGTAAGTAGCTTCCTTGATACCACCAAAGAAAACATTATGTCCTTTGTATTCAGGCATTGATAGTAATGCACAAACTCCAGTTTGAGCTAGCATTTCCATCGCGATTGGTCTTGGCATTCCAAATTCAAGATGTTGTTTTGAGAAGAACCATTCGTTAACAGTTAAAAGCTTTTCAGCCTTTGCACCTTCACCAGGTCTTACTTCAATAATCTTGTCTAACATTTGGAATGGGAATCTTTGAGGAATGAAATCTTGTACGTTATAGTCCAAAATTAGTCCTCCTCAATTTCAAAAATTGGTTGATCGTATTCAACCATGTCACCATTTTCAGCAACCTTCTTAGTAATAGTTCCAGAAACGGGACTCTTAACTTCGTTGATAACCTTCATGGCTTCGATTACACAAACAGTGTCGCCCTTCTTAACGTGATCGCCCACTTTTTTGTAGACTGGTTTTTCAGGACTTGGGGCAAAGTATACGATTCCAACAAGTGGAGCCTTAATCTTTGCACCTGAAGCTGCTGGTTTAGCAGCTGGTTGTTCACTTGCAGTTGCGCCAGCAGCTGGAGCTGGTTGAGCAACGTTTTGAACTGCAGCGTGTTCTAACTTACTGAAGTATAAGTCAGTACCATCATCGGCAGTAATCTTAAATTCTTTCATGCTGGACTTATCGAACTTGTCCATTAACTTTTCAATGTCTTTTTGTTCCATGTTTTTATATCTCCTGTTAATTAAGAATGTTCTTACTTAACTTTGATTACATAGTTAATCCACCGTCAACGGTGATTACTTGTCCATTCATGTATTCGTTCTTGATTAAGAATTCAACAACTTGAGCAACTTCGTCTGGAGTACCAAAACGTTTTGCTGGGATCTTTTCTTCCCAATCAGCGATGTAACTGTCGCCTAGTTTAGCTGTCATAGCAGTCTTAATCATACCTGGAGCAACCGCATTACAACGGATTCCACGTAGAGCACCTTCTTGGGCTGTAGTCTTAGTTAAACCTACGATACCGGCCTTAGTAGATGAATAGTTAGCTTGACCTAAGTTACCGTGTAGACCTGCGATACTTGAAAGGTTGATAATGCAACCCTTACGAGCTCTTTGCATCTTCTTCATAGCAAACTTAGTCATGTTAAATACACCAAACAAGTTAGTGTCTAATACTTGTTTGAATGAATCACCCTTCATTCTAGTTAATAGAGTGTCTTGGGTGATACCGGCATTGTTAACCAATACGTCTAGTTTGCCGTATTTTTCAATAACAGTGTCAATCATTGCTTTAGCGTCATCTTCTGAAGCAACGTCTCCAACCAATACATCAATTTCTGAATCGAAGTTAGCTTGGAAAGCTTTCAATTCTTCTTCATTCAATTGACGGTGTGAGTTAGCGATTACGATATTGTTTTCATCCTTAGCTAGACGAACTGCGTCAGCTAAACCTAATCCCTTAGTAGCACCAGTGATTAGAATTACTTGTTTTTCGTTATTTTCCATAATTATTCTCCTAACTTATCTAATAAGGCATCTAGAGTTTCAACACTTTCTACATTGTATGTATCAGCCTTTAATGTCTTTTTAGCAAGCTTACTTAGCGTATTTCCTGGACCGATTTCGATAAAAGCGTCAATGTTTTTGTCTTCCAATGAAGCAACATCTTGCATGAAGTGTGTAGGATTGATTAGTTGGTTAACTAATGTTTCCTTGATGGTGTCCTTAGCAAATGGTTTTACGGTTGTATTACTGATTACATCTACTTGAGGTTCATCAAATTCAACACTTTCAAGACGTTTAGCTAATTGATCTGATGCAGGTTGCATCAATGGAGTATGTGAAGCGACGGCAACTTGTAGTGGAACTACACGTTTTGCGCCTTTTTCCTTCAATACTTCCATGGCGTTTTGAACCCCTTCTTTAGTACCACCAATAACAACTTGTGACTTGTTATTGTAGTTAGCTGGGTAAACGTCATCAATTTCATCACAAACGCTCTTCACAAAATCAGGGCTAAGACCCAATACAGCAGCCATAGAACCTGGATTTTGCTTACCTGCTTCATCCATGTAATGTGAGCGATCGTGTACTAGCTTTAGCCCTGATTTAAAAGATAGTGCTTTAGCAGCAACTAAAGCACTATACTCGCCTAAACTCAATCCCATCATTGCAACAGGTTTCTCTATTTTGTCTTCTAAAATACGATGAATAGCTACACTCATCGTCAAAATAGCGATTTGAGTATTATTAGGATTATCAAAAATTTCCGGATCAGCTAAGTTTAAATTCAATGTTTCTGAGGCCTCGTCAATTGTACGTTTATACACAGGGTTTGACTTGTACAAATCCTGTCCCATTTCCTTAAATTGACTACCTTGGCCACTAAATAGATAACAAATATTCAAACTTAAACACTCCTAGTTAATTAAAACTAATTATTATTCTTCAACTTTACCAGCAACGTAGTCAACTAATTGTTGTACAGTTGCGATGTCGTTGTCACTGTCAATTTCGATGTCGTATTCGTCTTCTAAAGCATCGATGATTTCAAATAAGTCTAAACTGTCTAGGTCTAGTTCTTCTTTGAAGTTAGTGTCCATCTTGATGTCTTCAGCCTTAACGTCTGATTGATCTACAACGATTTCTTTTACCTTGTCAAAAATTGCGTTCTTGTCTGCCATAATATAATTCACTCCATATATAAAATTAAAATAATAAATTAATACCTTAAAATAATAGTTCCTGTGGTTAGGCCACCACCGAAACCAGAAAGGGCGATAATATCTCCCTTAGCTATTAAACCATTTTCCATCATTTCTGACAACAAAATAGGTTCACTAGCTGCAGAGGTGTTCCCATAAAGATTAATATTGATAGGGAATTTGTCCTTACTAACGCCTAATTTACGGGCTACTGATTTAATAATTCGAGCGTTAGCTTGATGTAACACAAAGTGATTTATGTCACTTAACTCAATCCCAGCTTTTTCTGCTGCTTCTTTAATTGATAATGGAACATTCTTGGTTGCGAAGTTAAATACTTCTCTACCATCCATATGCAAATAACGATCTGTGTCGTCATCATCTCGTGGCCCAAATGTTTCATTTCCCAATATATGACCAGCAAGAAGAGCTTCTCTTCTATCTCCATAATTCTTCAAGTTACTGGATAATACTTCTCCATCACCTTGGTTCGAAACTAGCATTCCACCAGCACCATCACCGAATAACACGGCGGTGGTTCTGTCTTCCCAGTTAATCAAGTTACTCATTTTTTCTGAACCAATTACCATCCCTAAAGCATTAGGCTTTAGTTCAAATAATGAGTGCATCACATGAGTAGCGAAAACAAATCCAGAGCACGCAGCACTGATATCAAATGCAACAGCATTCTTAGCACCAACAATACCTTGAACTGCAGAAGCAGTTGATGGCATATGGTAGTCTCCAGACATCGTAGCTACAATGATAAAATCAATATCATTCGCATCAACGTTTCCGTTCTTAAGTAATTGCGAAGCAACCTCAGCACTTAAAGAAGTGTTAGTTTCCTTAGTGGCGATTCTACGTTGCTTAATCCCGGTTCTTTTACTGATCCATTCATCAGAAGTATCCATGATTTTAGCTAAATCGTCATTGGTAACTATCTTTTCAGGAACAGCTTTAGCAGTAGCTAAAATTGAAAAACTGCTCATGATATCTCCTCTAAACTGAATTTAGTTTACTTTCTCGATAGTATCTATAAAATACCACTCATTTATTTTTAATTAATTTCCCCTTTTTTTCAACTGATAAAAACTCATATCGACGTCTTGTCAATCGACAAACATTGATATATCAACGGTTTAGCTATACTTTTTATCCATATTTTTAAAAGTTACGCATTATATATTATGTAACTCATTAAATATTGGTGTTTCTTATAAAATTAAAAAGCCACCTATAATAGGTGGCTTTTTGTTTTTGATTATTTGATTACTTTATATACTTCATCCATTGGTTGGCGTTTCTTTGGAGTAATGTCTTGGTCACGGTAACCGAAACCAGCCATCACTGAAACACCCCATTCTTTAGGATCTAAGATACCCTTTTGAGTTAAGATATCTTCAATCTTTGAACGGTTGAATCCTTCAATTGCACAACTATCGATATCTAATTCTGCAGCTGCAGTCATCATGTTAGCTAATGCAATGTAGGTTTGTTTGCATGCCCAGTCAAATTGCTTTCTGTCATCAGTTAAATCAAATTGGGTCTTTTGGAAATCATCAAACTTCTTTGAGAATGGTGAGTCAGGTGCAAAATGGTGTCCACTAACATCTTCAGTAATGTGTTGAACATACTTACTTGTAGCAGTGATGCCCTTCTTAGCTAAAATGATTAAGAAGTGGCTAGCACCGTTTAGACTGTTTTGAGCACCCCATGCATCTTCATAGATGTCTTTTTTTACATCATCATTTTCAATTAAAAGGAACTTCCATGGTGAAAAACCAAAGGCACTAGGTGAAAGTCTACCAACTTCCATGATTGTATCCCAGTCTTTGTCAGAAATCTTCTTGTCAGCGTCGAACTTCTTTGTAGCGTAACGACGGTGAGCAGTTTTAATAATTTCTTCGTTTTTATCCATTATTATCTACCTCTTTTACGTATATAGTAGATGTAACTTAACATAAAGATTTATTTAAGTTCAACAATATACACTTAACAGAAGCGTAATAGAATTGACGCGCTATGCTGATTTAACTATACTTAGAATGTAATTTAAATAAGTTTATTGGAGACTTTATTATGAACGCACAAGACTTATATCAAAAATGGGTTGCTCAACCCAACCTAAATGAATCCGTAAAACATGACCTAGCAAAAATCGCTAATAATAATGAAGAAATTAACGATGCTTTTGGTACTAACATGTCATTTGGTACTGCCGGTATGCGTGGATTAATTGGTGCTGGTATCAACAGAATGAATATCTACACCGTTAGACAAGCTACCGAAGGTCTAGCATCTTACATGGATACATTAGATGAAGAATCAAAAAAACGTGGTGTTGCCATTAGTTTTGATTCAAGATATCACTCAAAAGAATTCGCATATGAAGCTGCTCGAGTATTAGGACAACACAACATCAAAACTTACGTGTTTGATGATATTCGACCTACTCCTGAATTATCATTTGCAATTAGACACCTACATACTTTTGCCGGTGTTATGATTACTGCAAGTCATAATCCAATGCAATACAATGGATACAAAATCTACGGCCAAGACGGTGGTCAAATGCCTCCAAAGGCTTCTGACATGATTACCGACTACGTTAGAAAAGCCGATGATGTATTTGCAATCGACGTTGCTGACGTAAAAGACTTAAGAGATAAAGGACTTCTATCAGTCGTTGGTGAAGACGTTGATGATGCATATCTAGCAAACGTCAAGACAGTTAACGTTAACCACGACCTAATTAAAGAAGTTGGTAAGGAACTAAAATTTGTTTACACCCCTCTTCACGGTACAGGTAAGATCATCTGCCGTCGTGCCTTAGATAATGTTGGTTTTAAAAACTACTCATTAGTTAAGGAACAAGCAATTGCTGATCCAGAATTTCCAACTGTGGACTTCCCTAATCCAGAATTCCCAGAAGCATTTAACTACGCTATCAAGTTAGGTAACGAAGAAAACGCCGACGTTTTAATCGCAACCGACCCTGATGCTGATCGTTTGGGTGCTGCCGTAAGACAACCAGATGGTTCATACGAATTAATGACTGGTAATCAAATCGCATCAGTACTATTGGACTACATCCTAACCGCTAAGAAGAATGCTAACGAACTACCAGCTGATGGAACAGTTGTTAAATCAATTGTTTCCACTGAACTAGCTACTAAGATTGCTAACAACTATGGTGTTGAAATGCAAAACGTTCTTACTGGATTCAAGTACATCGCTGAAAAGATTAAGGACTTCGAAGAAAACAAGGATCACACATTCCTATTCGGTTTTGAAGAAAGCTTTGGTTACCTAATCAAGCCTTTCGTTCGTGATAAGGATGCTATCCAATCAACTGTATTACTTGCAGAAGTTGCTGCTTACTACAAGCAAAAGGGTCAAACTTTATACGACGGTCTACAATCAATCTACAAGAAATACGGTTATCATGAAGAAAAGACCATCTCAAAGACCTTTAGCGGTATTGAAGGAAAAGAAAAGATGGCTAACATCATGAACGAACTACGTTCAAACCCATTAAACGAATTCAACAATCAAAAAGTCGAATCACTTGAAGACTTCCAAACATCTATCAAGACCAATGCTGATGGTTCTACTGAAACAATCGAACTACCAGAAGCTAATGTATTAAAATACTGGCTTGATGATGGCACATGGTTTGCTATCCGTCCTTCAGGAACAGAACCAAAGATTAAGTTCTACTTAGGAACTGTTGATGATTCTGCTGAAGCTGTTAACAACAAGCTAAAGACATATGAAGATGCCGTTGATCAACTAATTGAACAACTCGTTTAATATCAAAGCGTTATTAACATAATGTTAATAACGCTTTTTTTATGTTTCGTGATAGAATGTTAATATAAATTCAAGTTGAAAGGAAATTTCCATGAGAAAGCAATCATTCTCTGTTGAAATTGAGGCCAATCCAGGTGATTTGCGACAAATGAAGCATTATTTGCATAAATGGCAACCTGATTTTGTTTCAATTAGCAATCTTAGTCGCTATTCATATGAAGAAATGGTCCAATGTGCCAGATACATTCAAACGGATTTAAACATCCCTGTTGTCATCCACTTAACTGGACTAACGCATACAAAAGAACAAATCAAAAAAGCTTTTAATGAATTAATGGACCTAAACATCCGTAACTTCTTATTAGTTCGTGGAAATATCCATCATAATATGCGTATCGAAAATGATTTTAATTACGCTAGTGATTTGATTAAATACGTGAATCAACTAGACACAGATTCAAAAATCAATGTCGTTGCCGGTTGTTATCCTGATATTCACGTACTCGCTGACTCACTTACAGAAGACATCGAGTATTTAAAACAAAAGGTGAATTCTGGAGTCGATAGCCTAATATCATTAATGTGTTTCGATAACAAACGAATCTATAAGTTTCTAGATAAGTCTCGTGAATTCGGCATCAATGTGCCAATCCGTATTGGTATTATGCCAATCACCGATCCGTTTAAAAAAGATTACCTAGCGCATAATGATGTTAAGATGCCCGAATTCTCTAAAGAAGAGGACAATCTACTCGAGGATGGAATTGATTATGCCGTTAATCAAATCAACGATTTGTACGAACACAACGTTAACGGTATTCACCTATATACTCACAATGATTGGATGGTATCCGATCGAGTATTTGAAAACATCAAGCAAAACCTATAAAGGAGCATCATCCAATGGACAACAGTAATGCTGCTGACAATAAGCTTGCACCAACCAAGCAACTTACTGACGAACAATCTCGCCTAGTCGAACAAATCAAACAGTTTGCAATCAATCACTTAAATGATGACACCCACGCTGTCTTCACCATTTACGGTGATGCCGGAACTGGTAAGTCCGTCATTTTAAGTAAGTTATTCTACGACATCCAACAAATGTCGCATGAAAAAAGCAGTCCGTTATATCAAACTAGTAACTATTTCTTGGTTAACCATCCCGAAATCCTAAAGGTTTACAAGAAGATGGCCGGAAGTCAGGATAATGTCTTAAAGAAGAATTTTAATCGTCCTACTTCCTTTATTAACCAAAACGACAAAAACCATCAAAATGTGGATATCACAATTATCGATGAAGCCCACCTATTATTATCACGTGGGGATCACTACAATAATTTCTATTACGATAATCAACTATCTGAAATCATTAAGCGTTCTCAAATCACCATCTTGGTATTTGACCACCGCCAAGTTCTTAGAACTAAATCGTTTTGGAACTTAGACAGATTGCACCACATAATTGATCCATACACCAATGGTGAATATCACCTAACTCATCAATTCAGAATGACCGCCAGTGACTCGTTGGTCAAATGGATTAATACCTTTACTGATGGTAAACTCACCCCACTTCCTGCTGACGCTAAGAAAGATTACGATTTTCGTATCTTTGATAACGCTGAGGAAATGCGGAAGGCCATCTTTGCTAGAAACCAAGAAGTCGGCCTTTCTCGAATCGTTTCTACTTCTGGATACCCATCAACACTTGATGGTGGCAAACACTATGTCACTGAACCAGACTTCAAGATGCCATGGGATCAATACAACTACACACAAACCCCATGGGCAGAAATTCCAGAAACCGTAAACGAAGTCGGTTCCATGTTTACCTGCCAGGGATTTGACTTGAACTACGTTGGAGTCATCTTAGGACCACCAATCTATCTAGATGGTGATGACGTCCACGTTGAAATGAGTAAGTTCACTGATGTGGAATCACTCAAGAAACGTAAGGACATGGATGATCCAGTCGAGTTTGAAAAGATTAAGGAACAATTGGTATTGAACTCAGCCAACGTCTTACTAAAACGTGGTGTGAAAGGTTTATACATCTTTGTTCATAACCAAGAACTACGTAAACGTCTCTTAGACGACTACAAGAAGTTATAAAAAATGTCACTCAGATAATCATTTCTGGGTGGCTTTTTTGCATAAACTGATATAATTGTTTCAATTAAGTTTTTTGGAGGGGAAAATATGAAATACTCGCTTAACTGGGATTTAGATTCAATCTTTCCCGGGGGATTACATGGTAAGGAATTAACGGATAAACTAGCTGTCATCGGCGAATCCATCGAAACATTTCGCCAAGCGATTAACGACTACGAATTCGATGATGATGACGCGCAATTCTCTAGATTTTCAGAACTAACCGACTTCTTACAAAAAATTCAGGCCGGAATTATTCAAGCTTCAATGTACATAAACGGTAAACATTCCGACGATGTAAACAATGAGGAAGTTCCACCAATGATTGATAAGGTTCAATCACTAGATGTTAAAGCCGCCCAAATCGCCCAACTACTTCAAAAGAAGTTAGCCGATTTATCAGATGATCGTTTCAATGAACTAATCAAACAACCTGGTCTAGACACCATTGCCTTTTCTTTGCATGAAAACAGACATTTTGGAAAAGAACTACTGGATGACACCCAAGAAACCATCATTTCAGAAATGAACCTAGAAGGTTTAAGCTCATGGTCCAACCATTACAGCACACTAATTGCCGGCGTTAACGTCGACTTTAGAGACGAAGACGGTAACCCTAAGACCCTATCAGCTGGACAAGCCGATAACGAAATCTTGGGTAACTCAGATGCCAAATATCGCCAAGACCTAATGCCTAAATGGGAAGCTGCCTTTGAAGAAAAACAAAACCTATTTGCGGACACATTAAACCACCTATCTGGTAGTCGTCTTCTAGACTACAAGTTCCATGGTACTGACGATTTCTTGAAGTACCCTTTGGAACTTAACCGCATGTCAAAGCAAACCCTTGATACAATGTGGAAGGTCGTTGACGACAACAAGGACGTCTTAATTAAGTTCTTAAATCGCAAGGCCCAATTAATCGGTAAGGATAAGATTGGCTGGGAAGACGTCGCTGCCCCAATCAACATTGGAAACGAAAAATCAAAGACATTCACATACGATGAAGCTGCCGAATTCATCATCAAACAATTTAACAGTTTCTCACCTAAGATGGCTAAACTAGCTCAAAAGGCGTTTGAAAACAGATGGATTGAAGCAGAAAACCGTCCAGGAAAAGAACCGGGTGGATACATGCAAGACCTACCGGAAACTGGCGAAGCTCGTATCTTTTTAACCTTCACCGGTTCACCAAACGATGCATCAACCATCGCACACGAACTAGGACATGCCTTCCATAGTAGTGTGATGAATGATCTACCATACTTCCGCCAAGACTACGCAATGAACGTTGCTGAAACCGCATCAACATTCGGTGAACTAATCGTTTCTGACGCCAACGTTAAGGAAGCAAAAACTGATGAGGAAAAAATTAGCCTACTAAACGCCAAGATGGATAATCCTGTCGCAATGTTTCTAAACATTCGCGCTCGTTTCCTATTTGAAACTCGTTTCTACGAAAGAAGACAAGACGGCGTTCTAACCGCTAATGAAATTAACGACTTGATGGTACAATCTCAAAAGGATGCCTATGGTGAATCGCTATCTACCTACTCACCTCACTTCTGGGCAAGTAAGATGCATTTCTACATCGACGATATTCCTTTCTACAACTTCCCATACACATTCGGTTACCTATTCAGTCTAGGAATCTACGCCAAAGCGCAAACTACCGACGACTTCGAAGATCAATACATCTCGTTACTAAGAGATACTGCTAACATGACTACCGAAGAGTTAGCAAGCAAGCACTTAGGTGTTGATTTGACCAAACCAGACTTCTGGGAAGCCGGAGTTAAGTTAATCGAAAAAGACGTTGATGAATTCATCAAACTAACAGAAAAATATGTATAAAAAAAGAAGCGCTCTTATCGAGTGCTTCTTTTTTTGATTAACGAACTACAACGGCCATCTTACCTTCGTAGTTGTATAGGCTCATAAATTGTGAAGTTGAAACCCAGAATACTGGATTACTCTTACCAGTCTTGAATTGGTATCTCCATGATGATGGATCTGCCATCTTGAAGAATCCGTTCTTGTATCCAACAACCACTAGAGTGTGTCCAGTAGGCTTCTTCATACGGTATCCAGTGTATGCGATCACTGGGTTACCATGTTTGATTTCATTGATAATTTGGTTCTTTGATGCACCACTGAAATTGTAAACGGTCTTTCTGTAAGTACGACCGTACTTAGCTAAAGCTCTTGGGAAAATTGTCCAGTTTTGGCTCGTGTTGTTCTTAGCGAATGGGTCTCCTACGAAACCGTAGTTTTGATTGGTAGATCTTGGCATTCTATCTAAGAAGTATTTAATTCCCTTGTCCAAGCCGATGCTTCTAGTTGAAAGAGCCATCTTTAAGGCAGTCCCTTCACAACCGTTTGGTGCATCGAATGGGAAGTGTTGACTTGTATATACGAAAGGAATTTCGTAGACACTAGTCTTGCTTAAATCTCTTGAGTTAATCCATCCTTGGTTAATTCCTTGGTAACTAATCTTGTAGTAAACAGATTTATTTAATTTAGCTACTTGAGTTAGTTGAACAAGTTGGTTTTGAAGATTGATCTTCTTCATCACCTTTACTCCTTCTTTGTAAGGAGAAACGTAAGTATCTACGTTGTTTTTGTTAACGATTCTTGCATTTTGGTTTCGCGCTGAACTAATGGTATAGTTCTGACTTTCTGCGTTTGATGTATCAGAATGAGCTACGCCCAATGCGACGATAACTACACCTAAAAACATTATCACACCAAGTGCAGATAATATTTTCTTCATTATGTCTCCACTCCATCCATAAATTATTATTTATATTAATAATATAATACAAACTAATTTCAAATACTTAGAATAAACTGTTCTGTAAATAAGTTTTAACATTTTGGTAATATTTTTGATATTTCATTAAAAAAAGACATGATTAGTAAGATAATCACGTCTTTTTTACTACATTAGTATAATTCTTCGACTTGCTTTTGAACGTCTGGATGATTTACGAAATCATCGTAGTGGGTGTCGGCTCTTTGAACCATCCCTTTATCAGACACTTCAATGATGTGGTCAGCGATAGTTTGAACAAATTCTCTATCGTGAGAGGTAAAGATTAGTGATCCATCGAATGGAATTAAAGCATCATTTAGTGCAGTAATTGACTCCATGTCCAAGTGGTTAGTAGGATCATCTAGCATCAATACGTTCCCCTTTTGTAGCATCATCTTGGATAGCATACAACGGACCTTTTCTCCCCCTGATAATACCTTGATTTGTTTTTGGATATTATCACCAGAGAATAGCATTCTACCTAGGAAACTACGTAGGAATGGATCATCACTTTCTTCTTTAGAAGCGAATTGTCTTAACCAATCAATGATGGTTAATGAATCATCTTCGAAATCAGAGTTGATATTCTTTGGCATGTAGCTAGTACGAGTAGTTTGACCCCATACTACTTCACCTTCATCAGGTTCCATCTTACCGGCTAAGATTTGCATTAAAACAGTAGTAGCAACGTCGCTTCTACTGATAATGGCAGTCTTTTCACCAGGACGTAGTGTAAATGTGATGTTGTCTAGAATCTTCTTACCATCAATTGTCTTTGAAACACCCTTTACAGAAACTAGGTCGTTTCCTAAATCACGTTCCTTTTCGAACTTGATGAATGGGTATTTACGTGATGATGGTTGAATATCATCTAGTGTAATTTTGTCTAATTGTTTCTTTCTAGAAGTAGCTTGTTTTGACTTAGAAGCGTTAGCAGAGAATCGAGCGATAAATTCTTTCAATTCTTTGATTTGGTCTTCCTTCTTAGCGTTAGCATCTTGGCGCATCTTAGCGGCTAATTGACTTGATTTCAACCAGAAGTCGTAGTTACCAACGTATAGTGAAATCTTCTTGAAGTCAACGTCACACATCATTGTACATACTTGGTTTAAGAAGTATCTATCATGGGATACAACGATGGCGATATTTTCGTAATCAGCCAAGAAGTCTTGTAGCCATTCAATGGTATGGTTATCCAAACCATTGGTAGGTTCGTCAAGAAGTAGAATGTCTGGGTTACCAAATAAAGCTTGAGCTAATAAGACCTTCACCTTTTGTCCTTCGGAAAGTTCACTCATCTTTTCGTAATGTAGTGATTCATCAATTCCCACGCTTTGTAGCAATTGTGATGCGTCGGCTTCGGCGTTCCATCCGTCCATTTCGGCGAATTCACCTTCTAATTCAGCAGCCTTAACACCATCTTCATCAGAAAAGTCTTCCTTAGCGTATAAGGCATCTTTTTCCTTCATGATTTTGTATAGCTTTTCGTGTCCTTGAATTACAGTATCTAGAACTTCGCAATCTTCAAAGCCATAGTGATCTTGGTTTAAACTAGAAATTCGTTCATTCTTACCGATTGAGATACTACCACTAGTGGGTTCAATCTTTCCTTCTAGCATTTTTAGAAAAGTTGATTTACCAGCACCATTGGCCCCGATAACACCATAACAGTTACCAGGTGTGAATTTTAGGTTTACATCTTCATATAGTTTTTTACCTGAAAAATGTAATCCCATATTAGTTACAGTTATCATTTCATACCTCCATCCAATCAATTAAGATAAAAAGGGCCCTTGTTTCTCAATTGAATCAAGGGCGTTTTTATTTATTGATTCTATTAATAACTCAGATAACCATATCATATGAAAACTACTTAGACAAGTTAATTATTATAGAACAGCGTTAATGTCGCTACTTCCACTTGTGATTTCATAAATGTGGTTAATGGTCTTGTCGTCGTGTAATACAGCAACAACGAAGTTAGCAACATCTCTTCTAGGAATGTTCATTCCAGCTACTCGTTGTTCGATTACATCGACCTTACCAGTTTCTTCATCGTTGGTTAAAGCTGATGGTCTAACAATGGTGTATTCTAGGCCACTATTTCTTAGTTCAACGTCTGCGTAGTGTTTGGCGATGTAGTAGCCATGCAAACCAGAATCAGCCCAGAAGCTTCTATCGTCAGCACCCATGGCACTAACCATGACGTAGCGAGTAATGCCAGCTTGTTTAGCAGCTAGCATTGACTTTACGGCACCGTCTAAATCGATAATCAACGTTTGATCATCTCCGGTAGCACCACCTGAACCAGCTGAGAAGACAATCTTATCAATGGCGTTGTCAGTGTAAACCTTAGCCATGTCTTCAATTGTGCCGTTTAAATCAAAGATAACTGGTGAAACACTTTCCATATCCTTGTATTCAGCGAATTGCTTGTCGCTTCTTACTCCGGCAAAAACGTTATCTCCTGTTTTACCTAACTTTTCTACCATATGAATCCCAACGTGACCATGGGCCCCAATTACTAAAACGTTACTCATTATATTCATCCTTTCCATACTTACTTATTAATAGTAATTCTATCAAGAATGGTAATACTCATAAAACGATTTGCTCAAAAAAAGACGACCATCTAAGATAGTCGTCTTTTTACCATAATTGTTTTTTTAAGCGTTTTGTCTTTAATTAATTGTTTTTATTTTCTCTTATCAATAACTGGAACGTTACCATCAATCATACCTGAGTCACCAGATAGGATTAATGCATTGTACATAACGTCGAATTTCAAGTTTTGTTCTAGGAATGATCCACTGTAGTCTTTGTAGTAGATAGGTCCTAAGTCTGAATCCATACTTGCGTTAAAGTCTTTGTCTTCTAAATCAGGGTCAACTGCAATCAAGTCAAAAGATGTATCAATCGCACATGAACCTGCGTCAGAGTAATTTCCAACACCATCATCTAAGCTCAAGAAGAACTTTGCGTCGCCTTGTACTTTGTTTTGAATCTTTTCTTTTGCTGCATCTGTAATAGTTAGTTTCATAAAAATGAACCCCCTTCATTTATATTACAAGTACCTATGATACTCGAATAAAATCTTGTGTCAATAGTTTGTACACGATTTAATTAAATTTTACGCTATTTTTTATTGGCGGTACCAATCATAAATCTTTTTAGCACCGTCATAATCAATATAATGAACTCCAGCAATTTGCGCAGAGTCACCTTTTCTAATCCTGATAACGATGTGGGCCAGTTTATTTCTCTTCATAAACACGCTAGATTCAAAGCGCATACTTTGAATTTCGTGCCATCCAACATAATAAGTCCTTTGTTTGAATAAAAAGCCGTTGGATACAATCAGGTAATCATCTTTAGTATCACCTGTTAACCCAATTGAACTAACCCGGTACTTAAAGTATGCATTACCTAAAGTGTAAAAGAAAGTAAAAACACCGATTACAACTAAGGAATCTGATAATGTTGTCCAACCAACAAAGTAAATCACGATTGGTATGATTAACAATATCCAATCAAAATTTCTGAAGAACAACCAGATTGATCGTTTACGGGAATTGAATTTTTTGACCGTTTTTAACGGTATCCATTCAAAGAAATCATTCATCATTTCAGTGTACTTGTGTGAATTTAGGATTGGTAATACCACCGCTTGTGATGATTCAGCGTCATTCCCGTCTGAAGCCATGATAATCTTGACGGTCATAATCTTTAGCAGCTTTCCCATCACATTTTGCTCTACCAAAACACTTTGAATTCTGTCGGTGGATAGTCGAACCTTGTTTCTAGTAAATAGTCCTTTTTCGTATTCAAGATACTTACCCTCTTTTACCAGGGTAAAATCATAGAATTGAAACATCGTGTAGATAAACGATAGTAATAACGCGATTATAATCGCCATGATTGAGAAGGCAATCAAGCTAACCATGTTAGAGCCAAAGCCCTTTTGGTAGATGCTAATAGCGAAATCTAACACTGCCCCATGGGTAATGTGGGCAATCAAAAACATCGTAATGAAGACCCTAAAACTAGTAAAGGTATATAGCGCAATGTCCTTAGTAGAAATCTTGTATTGAGCATAATCACTGCTTTTAGTTGTTTCTTCTTCGGCCTTATCCTCAATCTTTGCAACCTCAGTCTTTTCTACTTCATCGTTAGCACCAATATCTTGGTTTTGGTATTGTTTGTGCTTTTCTTCTAAAATCGCACCAACATTAGTCTTAACAGCACTCAAAATGATTTGATCGCGAGAACCACTCTTGCTAGCGTTGTTAATTTGTAGTTTTTCAACGTCAAAGGGTCTAAATAAAAAGAACTGACTGTGTTCAATCGATTGGATTCTGGCGTATGGAACGTGGATGACTTTTTTGAAGATAACACCCTTCTTGATTACGATTTGTTTATCTTCAATTGAATAGGTAAAACAAAGGTATGAAAGAATGTCCCATATTATCGTAACAATTACGAATATAATTCCTAATTTAAAGCTATTAATGTGTAATGGATCGCCAATAAAAGAAGCTAAAAACATCGCTAACAAGGTGTCTTCAAGACGACTCACTAAGTTTAATGGACTTAGGTGCTTATCTTGCATTTCTGGCCTCCATCGCTAATCTCATCACTTGGGTCTTAATGTTTTCTGATTCTTCCTTGGTTACTGCAGCAATTTCATGACTGTCAGCAGAAGTATAAATGCTAATCTCATACAGGTTCTTATGTCTTAGAATTGGGCCTTGTTCGATATCAACGTTTTGCACACGAGCAATCGGAACAGTGGCTTGTTCTCTAAAGATAAAACCTTTTTTTATTTCAACACGATCTTCATAGATGGCGTATTGATGAAAAGCATAACGGTATGGGATTGAAATCATGTCCACTAGCGCCAATAACACTAAAATGATTCCTAAGACAGGTAGGATGTATTCAACGTATTTCCAGTCCAAATACTTCACGACAATTGTGGCAATGGTGAAGATAATGATTTCGACAATAATGGTAATAATGGCTGAATATAACCATACTGTTTTGACGCTCTCAGGTAGTTTCTTCATTTATATTCTCTCCTCGATGTTGCTATTTTATTCTCTCTAAATCTAGTAACAAGTTGTTAAAGTCGGCTAACTTACGGTAGCCTTCTGAATAGTCGACGTTTAAAATACGATGGGTTGGAATAATCAGAATTAACGGATTAGTAACCACTGCATCTTGTACGTCTGACTCCTTAAAGCCATATGTATCACAGAACTCCTTGATATCCATGGTATCGCCATAATTGATATCATCAATCTTTTGATAGATTTGTTCGTTTAATTCGCTAGTTGATAAATCGACTGGTACCTCAAAGTGTCTGCGAGTTCCATCGATGTATTCGCGAAGTTGAATTTTGTATTCTTCTGTTTTCCTACGATTAAATACGAATTCAGCATCTAATTTAGGGTAAAAGTTATAAATATTGGAAATTCCTGTATTGGGGTTATTAATGAAGTTAATCCCCTTTCTGGTACAGGTAAAATAGATTTTTTGCTTTTTGTATTCGACTTGATCCCAGTATAGTTTTTCCATTGGTATCCTTCCTATCTCTAGTATTATTAATATCTTACCATAACTTAGTTTTGGTTTTAGACAAAAAAAGACACGACGCTATGTCGTGTCTTTTAAAGTATTAAGCTACTCGAGCGTAGCCAGCAACTGGCCACCAAGGTTCATGAATCTTTTCTGTAATAACACCACGGTTTTGTGCATCGATCATTCTGTCATGACCAATGTAAATACCTACGTGGTAAATTGAATTACGACTGTAACCAAAGAATACCAAATCACCTTTTTTGATGTGTTTTCTACTTACATGTCTGTTGGTGTTGTATTGCATTTGGGCTGTTCTTGCCAAGTATTTGTGCGCACCATGACGGTAAGCATATTGGGTAAAACCAGAACAATCAAAGCTATATGGACCCACGGCACCATATACATATGGGTGACCTAACTTACTTGAAGCTGATCTATATAGACTTGAGAATCCTGACTTACGAGCCTTCTTGTGTGTAACCTTCTTAACAACCTTACGTGCTTTCTTCTTAGCAGCTGGTTTCTTGTAGGCCACTTTTCTGATTTTCTTCTTATGATTAGGCTTCTTTGCGACGTGACGCTTCTTAGCCTTCTTCTTTTTGTATACCTTGTGTGTTCTCTTATGATGAACTTTGCTAGCGCTTGCGTTGGTAACATCGGTTGCAAACAATGTAGCCATCGCCAAAACAGTCAACATTATTAACATGATTGTCTTTTTCGTTTTTGTTTTGTTCATAGCACTTTATTCCCCGCTTTTAAAAATTTTATACTTTCTTAACTTATGACTAAAGTATAGCTACAAAATGCTACATAACAGGAACAAAAGTATTTCAAAAACATGAAAAAATGTTACCTAAATGTTACATCCAATGGTTTTATAATATAAATCGTTCTATAATTAGAACTATACTTAACAACTTTTAAGAATAAGGTGATTTCATGGATTTATATTCATATGACTACTTAATCCATCCAAATACTATCGTTACATATTTGTTATTAGCACTAGCGGTAATTGTTGGATTAATGATTATTTTTAACGGTTTTAAATACATGCGCGATAGAACCAACTTAAAATATCGTGACATATTTATTACCATGATTTTGATTGCGATACTATCAATCAGTATCGGATTCAGTAATATTTTGCAACAACGCAACTCTTCGTCGCAAAATTCTCAAACTACTGAAATGGTTAAGGCCATTAGTCGAAGCAAACATATTTCTACATCAAAGATTTACGTTAGCTCCCCTCAATTAACTAATGGCATGACCGTTAAGGTTGGAGATAAGTTCTACCAAGCAACTTTCAACTCCAGTTTTAACAGTTACCAACTTCAACCAATCCAATTAATTCCTACCAATATTACTTATCACGACAAACCATCACTTCAAATTGGTGACTTGAACAAGGAATACTTGGTAATCCTATTTAAGTTCTTAATCGGATTCGTCGTATTAGTAATTCAAATTAACATTTCTGGTAAAGGAAACTTGGCTCCTTCTAACGCGGTTGATCAAATTCAAAACTATGTTCTTGGGGGTATCATCGGGGGTATGATTTACAACCAACAAATCAGCACACTACAATTCTTCATCGTATTGTTAATCTGGTCATTGGTTATCTTTACCAGTCGTATCCTTAGTCGTCAGTTCTCGATATTCCATCGGATTTTCAATGGTGAACCACAAAACATCATTACCAACGGTATCGTTAACGTTGATACTGCCCTAAAGAATGGTATGTCGGCAGCCGATTTAGCATTCAAACTAAGAACTAAGGGGATTAGCAATTTCCAAGACGTTAAGTCAGCTGTCCTAGAACAAAATGGACAACTTACTGTTACCACATTCGGTGATGAATCACTAAGCTACCCTATCATTACAGATGGGACAGTTAATGCCGAAGTCCTAGAAAAGATGGGCCACGACATGGACTGGATTGAACAATTAGCGAAGGATTCACACAAAGAAATTGCCCAAATTTACCTAGGTCAATATGTTGAGGATCACTTGGTAATCATTCCATATCCTACTCACAAGACTCGTCCTTGGTACTACGAATTGGGCGAACGTGTTGAAAACTTCTCCCACAACCACAAGCTAACACCTGAAAGCATTAAGAATGCGAAGGCATTACAACAACTTAAGGAACTTTCAAAGAAGCGTCATTTAGGTGATAAGTCAAACAAAGATGACAAGAAGCCTACTAACCAACGTGGTACAAAAGGAACAAAACAACAATAAAAAAGATAGGTCATAGGAACTGAAGTTATAATATTGAACAGATAAATAAAAGCACTTTCGATAAAATGATTATTTTAATTTGATAAAATAACATAATTCGGAGGTGTTTTTTGTATGGCTAATAATAGATATTCATATGAAACTAAACTAGAAGCCGTCCGGCTTCTTAATGAAGGTGTTCCAGGTAGAAAGATTTGTAAAATGCTGGGATTAAAGAGTGATGGTTTAATTTATACGTGGCGTAAATATGTAAGAAACGGTGATTATTATCGTTTAAATCAAAAACCTGGAAAGCAATATAAATATAATAAAGGTAATTTGGAGCTACCTAGTGATGTCATAAAAGACATGGAAATTAAACAAATGAAAGAAGAACTTGAAGTTATAAAAAAATATTTAATCATGGAAGGGCTGTGGTAAACCAAGATACTATTAGATTAATCGATACTTTTACATCCAAAATACCTTTAGTTAGAATTTGTCAGTATCTTAATATATCTAGAAGTACCTATTACTATCATAAAAAGCATGCAGATCATTTTAATTTAAATCAGATTGAACGGGAGATTCAACAACTATGTATAAAAACGAAGTTTTTATATGGTTATCGTAAAATTCATGCACTAATTAATAAGTACTTAAAATGCAGTGTTAGTAAAGTTCAAAGAATTATGGCTAAATATGGTTGGGGGTGTCGTATAAAACGTAAAAGATCCCATCGACCTGGTAATCCATTCAAACAATTTGATAATATAATCAATCGTGATTGGAGCGTTAGTGTACCCAAACGTAAATTAACTACTGATATCACTTATATTCCATGCGGAAATAAGATGTTATACCTTTCTACAATAATGGATAGTTTTAATTCGGAAATCATTGCTCATAAAATTTCTAATCATCCAAATACCCAATTGGCCTTAGATACATTAAATCAATTAGGCTATTTAAATGGAGCTATTATTCATAGTGATCAAGGTTCCACTTATACTTCACGTGAATTTTATGAATTAGCACGTAAAAAAGGCGCCATCAGAAGCATGTCCCGAAAAGGAACGCCAGCTGATAACGCCATCATCGAATCATTTCACGCCAACCTAAAGACTGAAATGATATACACACAAGCTAAACCTAAAGGTTTAGCTGATACAATCAAGTGTGTAAATAATTATATCAAATTTTGGAATAATAAACGAATACTAACAAAATTAGGCAACCAATCCCCTGTAGAATACAGAAAATCAGTTGCCCAATTAAATAGTTAGAAAGATGCTTTTATTTATTTGTTCAAAATAATAGTTGCAGTTCCATACGACCTATCTTTTTTATTTATATTTTTATTTATTGGGATTGTTCTTACTTGAATACCTTGAAACGATCTTCGTCGTCCATGTAATCCTTTGATTGTGCAGGTGCTTCGATTGAACCGAATACCATTTCACCACGTAATCTCCAGCTAGCTGGAATATCGAATTCCTTAGCAACGTCTTCGTCGATTAGTGGGTTGTAATGTTGTAGGTTAGCACCTAGGCCGTTTTCAGCTAAACCAGTCCATACAGCGTATTGTGCGTTACCTTGAGCTTGTTCTGACCAGTCGTAGAAGTTGTCAGCGTATGCTGGGAAGTTCTTTTCTAGACCGTGAACAACGTCCATGTCAGTGAAGAATAGGATAGTTGCGTAACCATTCTTGAAACCGTTGATCTTGTCAGTAGTTGCCTTTAGAGCATCGTCATCTTTTAAATGTGGCTTTAAGTTGTCTAAAGTAATGTCCCATACCTTGTCTTGGTTGTCGTTAAATAGGATAACGGCACGAGTTGATTGGCTGTTGAAAGCTGATGGAGCTTCCTTGATTGAAGCTTTGATGAAGTTTGCTAATTCATCTTGGCTTTGTTCAACGTCACGACCTAAAGCGTAAATAGTACGACGGTTCTTTTGTAAATCTAGTAGTTCTGTTTTCATGTTAAGTCTCTCCTTTTGTCATATCTGATTGATTAATTTATATTATATCACTTACTTTTAGTTAGTAAACCTTTTTGTTCAAATTTTTTTAATGAACAAATAAAAAGTTAAGTGATATTATTTAAGTATCAGCATAATATTATTTTTCGATGAGGTAAATTAATATGTTTTATTACTTATTTTTAGCGCTCGCTATTATTGGTGAACTCATCGGTACAAACCTATTAAAGATGTCGATGGGTTTTACTAAGATACTGCCAACAATTGGATCGCTAATTTCATTCGCACTATGTTTTTACTTTTTATCAATTGCAATGGTTAAGATTCCGCTAAACATCGCCTATGCTAACTGGAGTGCATTAGGAATTCTTGCCACCACCGCAATCGCATCTTTAGTGTACAAGGAACAAATTAACGTCATGAGCATGATTGGTATTGTCTTTATCATCATCGGTGTCGTTTTGTTAAACCTATTCAGTGCAAAATAAAAACGCTAAGTTAGAATATCTAACCTAGCGTTATTTTTTATACATAGAAATAAATTGAGAAGTACATTAAGATGGTCCCAATCATTACAAAGACGTGCCAAATGACGTGTCCAAATGGAATTCTTGGGATACTGTAGATTAATGCACCCACAGTAAATGCGATTCCACCAAATAGTAGTAATAAGAAACCGTGAATTCCTAGGTAATCATATAGTTTGACGATTCCTAGTAGGCACATCCACCCCATTACAACGTAAATAATAGTAGAAAGTGTCTTTAATTTACCCATCCACAAGGCCTTGTAGATGATTCCTAACACAGTCATAATCCAGATTACAGTTAGGATGACCCAACCTAGCCAACCACCAATAGCGATTAGACAGTATGGTGTGTAGCTTCCAGCAATTAGTAGGTAGATTGCTGAGTGATCAAAGATTTGGAATAGCTTTTCGACACGCGTAAAATATAGACTATGAAACATGGTAGAAGCAATGTAGAAAACTACTAATGTGATTGAGTAAATGACAAAACTAGTAATTCTCATTGCCCCACCAACGTGAACACCATGAATAATCAATGCGACAGCACCAATTATAGCAAGTAGTTCCCCAATTCCGTGGGTGATTGCACTAAAGATTTCGTTTAATAGGTAGTATGTTTTATCCTTAATCCAGTTAAACTTTTGCTTAACTGAATCGGTAGTCTTTTGTTTTAAGTCGTTGTTCATAAATAAAGTACCTCAATTAATGTTTATTTAATTATATAACTATGTAATCTAGTTTTCAATACTAGATGTTAAAGAGTATAAAAAAAGAACCCTATTCGGGGTTCTTTTTATTAATACCAGTTATGTGATAACCAGAATGATTTGGCATTTACCCATGATCCGTAACGACTCTTAACGTAGTTGTTAGCAGTACGTTCTTGGTTCTTATGAGATAAGTTACCACCGTAGTAACTGATTAATAATTGGTATTTACCGTAACATGAACCGTTTGATGCGGTGTATGATCCACCTGATTCATGGTTAGCAATCCATGCTTTAGCAGCAGCGTTTGCTCTTGATAAATGTTTTCTTACTTTGTAAGTTGAGTGTTTCTTGATACGTCTTGAACTAACAATTTTCTTTACGGCATGCTTCTTAACACGTTTTACAGTGTGTTTCTTAGCTGCTTTCTTGTGAGTTCTTGCTACTTTCTTAGCCTTCTTAGATACTTTCTTGTGTTTACGTACCTTTTTAACATGTTTAGCAGCTTTCTTCTTAGCGGTTCCTTGAACGGTCTTTGTTTGAGCTGGTGTAGTTGGTGTAGCAACTGAATCAGCTTTTGCGGTTTGTGGTATTAAAAACAATGTCGCAATCAATAATGATACCAATACTGCAAAGGTAATCATCTTATTATTCGAATGCATATAATGTTTTCCCTCCTTAAAATTACTTGAATAACATAACTAACCAGTTTTACTATCTTGTTAGAGTTATGTTACAGTAATGTTACATTTTATTTCAGACGTGAAACAAAACTACCTTTAAGTCTGATCTGAAAGCTCTTAAGACTTTTTTAAGATTCATGAAAAAGAATTGACTTTTAAAAGAAAAATGTATACAGTTAGTTACATAAGTAATTAACTATCATTATAAGGAGATGCACTATGAAAACTCTTGAAGTTCAAAGTTTAAACAAGTTCTTCGGAAGAAAACAAGCACTATTCGATGTTTCATTTGATATCGAACCAGGTACCATTCTTGGTCTAATCGGACCAAACGGTGCTGGTAAGTCTACTATTATGAAGAGCATTGTTGGTCTAACCGACTACAACTCAGGTAACATTAAAATTGATGGAAAAGAATTAACTAAAAACAAGCGTAGCAGTCTAGAAAACGTTGGTTCAATGATTGAATCACCTGCTCCATACTTGAACCTAACTGGTCGTCAAAACCTAAAGCTTTTCAATGACGGTTCTACCACCGCTGAAGAAATGCAAGAAATTATGGAAGAAACTCAAATCACTGAATTTGCCGATCGTAAGGCTAAGAAGTACTCATTAGGTATGAAGCAACGTCTAGGAATTGCCATTTCATTGCTTAACCACCCTAAGCTACTTATCCTAGATGAACCTATGAACGGTCTAGATCCTCAATCAACTCATGATTTACGTGACCTACTTGTAAAACTATCAAAACGTGGCATTAGTATCCTTATCTCAAGTCACTTACTTGATGAATTATCACGTATCGCTGATTACTATGTAGTAATTAACCACGGTAAGGTAATCAAGAAGTCAGACGCTAAGTCATTCCTATCAGAAGGTCCTAAGACTATTAAGTTCGAAGTTAAAGACACTGACGCTGCTAAGAGTGCTCTTGAAGCAGCAGGTTTTACTGCCACTATTTACGATAAGACTGTTGAAATCGAAGACAACAATGATTCAACTGCAATGAACGCTGGTCTATCAGCATTGAACCAAGCAGGAATCGAAATTGAAAATGTTTCAAGAAACCAAACTGACCTAGAAGAATCACTATTGAAGCTTCTATCAAGCGATAACAACAAGGAGGCTAAATAATGTTAACTTTAATCAGACAAGAACTATACAAACAATTACACGGTAAGTTTTACATTGGCTGGGGTATCGTTGTTCTAGCAATCACTCTACTAAGTGGATACTTCTATCACAACGGTGGAACTGCTCTTAGTGCTATAAATACCAGTGGACGAGTTTTTGGTAATGGACTATCAATGGTTTTAATCGCGATGATTGTTTTTGCTAGTTCATTATTAACTAAGGATTTCGCAAACAACACTGTTAAGTACCTATTTGCTCGTCAATTCTCTCGTGGTAAGATTTTAATTTCCAAACTAATCACTATGGTATTTATGTTTGTTTACCTTGTAGTAATCACTTTTATTTCAACTGCAATTGCAAATGTATTATTCAATGAAAACCGTGCATTCCTATGGCATGATATTTTCGGATACCTTATCGGAATGGCTTTCTACCTATTCTTAATGCTTTCTATCGTCCTATTAATCAGTAACATCTTTAAGAGTAACGCTGTTGCGATTGCTTTTGGTATCGTCTTCTACTTCGTATCAAATGTTATTAACGTATTCTTAAACATTCTTGTAGACAAGATGGAATGGATTAAGTACAACCCACTTAACTTCTTAAACATCCTAAGACAATACTCAATTCCTGAATACTCACAATTATCAAGATTGTCAGTAACTCAATTAGAAGTTGGATCAATCATTTGGGGAATTATCTTCCTATTAATTACTTACGTTGTTTACAACCGTCGTAATGTCTAATAATAATATAGTAGAAAAAAGCGACTTAATTATTGGTTAGTCGCTTTTTTTATTGGAATGAACGGCCTAAAAGTGATAAACTCTTGTTATTGATTAATTTCGAATAAAGATTTGGAGGCCAACATATTGGTTGATTTATTAAAACAAGAAATGAACAAGAAAAATCGTCTTATTTTTCTTGCAATGGCAGTTTTCTTAGTTATCGTTACTATCCTAATGGCTGTTATTGGGAAAGACACTAGAACCTTAGATGGTTACAAACTAATGAACTCATTTGGTGGAATTACTCCTGTAATCGAACTACTTGCTACTATCATTACTGCAACCAGATTTGCAGGTGTCGACAGTAACAAACAAGTTCGTAAAAACATGGAAAACCACAGCAAGATTACCATCTTCTTCTCGAAGATTTTCACTTGCATGATTGGATACTTCATCCTACTTGCCCTATCAGTTCTAACCATCATCTTCATGAAGTACCTTGTATTTCCTGAAAGTGCCTTTGCTGGTAAGCTAGCACAAGAATTACAATGGGCAACATTAGGTAACATTGCTTACGTATTCATTTTTGAATCATTCGTAATCATGGTTATCGGTTTTTGTAAGACTTGGTACGGTGCCATCGCTTTTGGTGTTGCATTAAACTACATTACAGAAATCATTGCCGGAATCTTCATGATCTTCATCTACAACAACCGTCAATTAATTTGGAACCCATTCAACTTCTTCTTCGTTGAAAAACAAATTCAAGATGGTATGAAGCACATGATGACTCGTCTAACATTGAACCAAATCATTGCCGGTTCAATTGTTTACGCCGGTATCTTCTTTGTAATTGGATTTATCATCTTTGTCTTTATCAGAAAGTTCAAAACAGATGATGAACTAATCGCAAAACGCCAAGCTAAGAAAAACAAAAAGCAAAAATTACAAACTGCATAATATTCCTTATATATTGCACTCAAATAGGCACCGTGAGTAAAATCACAGTGCCTATTTTGTTGACCAATTTCAATTTAGTGATATTCTTTAATATTGTATACAATATAATCATTTGCTAGACAAAATTCACCGAACGAAAGAAAGGAGTTTTGCATTATGCCAAAAGAAGTAACTCTAAACGATCAAATTTGTTTCCAAATTTCTCGTGCACATCAACTATTCAACAAGTTCTATCAAGAACCTCTAGAAAAATTCAACTTAACATACGTTCAATACATTACACTATTATCACTATGGGAAAACGACGGAGTGACTGTTAACTACCTAAGCCAAAAGCTAGGTCTTTCTAACGGTACTTTGACTCCTCTATTAAAACGTCTTGAAAAAGCTGGCTGGATTACAAGAAACCGTGATAAAGCTGATGAACGTCGCGTCCTAATTCACTTAACACAATTAGGTAAGGACAACAAAGAACCAATCTTGGAATCAGTTCAAGGTTGCTTAAACCGTCTAAACTACAGCGATGACGAATTCGCTGACGCAATGGACACCATTGTTGATTTACAACACCGTTTGGAAAAAACTAACGAAAACGACAAATAGTTTTGTCACTATGTAATTGACACCTGTCTTTTATTAGTATACAATATTAGTTGTTAAGAAAAGACATGTCTATTTGATGGTGCTTTCCAGAGAGGATTACATTTTTCTGTAAGTAATCTATCGCATTCAAATAGTTACCACTTTTCTCTTCTATTAAATCGATATTATTTTTAATGACTAATATGAGGGCATTATGGACTTAACCGTAGTGCTAAAGATGGGTGGAACCACGTTAATACTAACGTCCCTGACACATAAGTGTCAGAGGCGTTTTTTGTTTCCCCACCTCAAATAAATTCAAGAAGGTGGAAGTATTGTCAGAAAATAATGATAAGTTAGAAAGAAAGCTTAGCGCCCGTCATATGAAAATGATTGCGCTAGGTGGAACTATCGGGGTTGGCCTATTCATGGGTGCCAAGTCTACAATCGGTTGGACTGGTCCCTCCGTGTTACTAGACTACGCAATCGCAGGATTATTCCTATACCTAATCATGCGTGCGCTAGGTGAAATGTTATATGTACATCCAGTTACTGGATCATTCTCACAATTTGCCTCAGAATACCTACACCCCGTTTTCGGTTACTTAACCGCATGGAGTAATGTCTTCCAATACATCGTTGTTGGAATCTCAGAAGTAATTGCGATTGGTACATACATGCAATTCTGGTGGCCTCATTTACCAACCTGGTTACCAGGAATCATCGCCATTGTCTTCCTATGTATTGCCAACTTAGTATCAGTAAGTGCCTTTGGTGAACTAGAATACTGGTTCGCCCTAGTCAAAGTTGTTACCATCATTGCCATGATCATCATTGGTTTGGTCATCATTGTCTTTGGTTTTAATGGTATTCACCCTACTGGTATCTCAAACATTTGGAGTCATGGTTTCTTCGCAAACGGTTTTAAAGGATTCTTCTTCGCCCTAGCAATTGTAATTGCCTCATACCAAGGAATCGAATTAATTGGTGTAACTGCCGGTGAAGCTGAAAATCCTAAGCAAACACTAGTGAAGGCCATTCAAGATACCATTGGTCGTATCCTAATCTTCTACATCGGTGCCATTTTCGTTATCCTAAGTATTTATCCTTGGGACAAGATTAGCCAAATCGGTTCACCTTTCGTAGAAACATTCTCACAGGTAGGTATCACCGCGGCTGCTTCAATCATTAACTTCGTTGTGGTAACCGCTGCACTATCAGGATCTAACTCAGGAATTTACAGTGCTAGTCGTATGGAATTCTTACTATCTGAAGAAGGTCAACTTCCAAAGGTATTCAAGAAGTTAAACCGTCATGGTGTCCCATATGTCTCAGTAATTAGTATTTCAGCAGGGATTCTAATTGGACTATTCCTAAACGTTTTACTACCAATCTTCTTCCCATCAGCAAACCAAATCTTCGTGTACGTCTACAGTTCATCTGTACTACCAGGTATGGTGCCATGGGTTGTTATCTTGGTATCTCAAATTCGTTTCAGAAAGCAACATCCAGAAGAATTAGTGAATCATCCATTCAAGATGCCACTATCACCTATCAGTAATTACATTACGCTAATCTTCTTAGCAATTACCTTGGTGTTCATGTTCATTAACCCTTCTACTAGAATTCCTTTGATTATCGGAATCTTCTTCCTATTAATCATGACAATTCTATACTTCGTAAAATTCAATCAAAACAACAAATAGGATCTGCGACGTTTGTTGAATAAAATTCATCAATTGTTAAATTCCTTGACATTAATTTTAATATGTAATAACATTTCTTAAATAATAAACATTAGAATTATGTAAGTAAAAAATCTTACTGGGGAATTTTTAACGATTGTCAGCAAGATCGTCGTGAAGTCAAACCCATGCAATATGCCAGCAATTTTAGCGATTATTTAAAAATTATTTAAATATATTGTATTGGTTATGCAATTTTATAAAATCCCTAGTACAATAGACAATGTAGTACTAGGTTTTTTATTACATAATTTCTTACAGGATGGTGAAATATATTGGCAGAAGAAAAGCAAGAAAAGAAACTAGAACGTAAATTAAGTTCTAGACAGATGCAAATGATCGCCCTTGGGGGAACAATCGGGGTTGGTCTATTTATGGGTGCCAAGTCCACAATTGAATGGACTGGTCCTTCTGTATTGCTAGCATATGCAATTGCTGGTGTGTTCTTATATCTAATTATGAGAGCTTTAGGTGAAATGTTATACGATAACCCAATTAGTGGTTCATTCTCACATTTCGCTTCTGAATACATGCACCCCGTGTTCGGTTACTTGACCGCTTGGTCTAACATCTTCCAATGGGTTGTTGTTGGTATTTCAGAAATGATTGCTATTGGTACTTACATGCAATTCTGGTGGCCATCAATTCCATCTTGGGTACCTGGTATTATCGCGGTAGTATTCTTATGTATTGCCAACTTAATCTCAGTTAGTGCCTTTGGTGAATTGGAATACTGGTTCGCTTTAATTAAGGTTGTTACTATTATCGCAATGATCATTGTCGGTTTAGTAATCATTGTTTTAGGTTTCAATGGTGTTGGCCCTACTGGTATTTCTAACCTATGGTCACATGGATTCTTTACTGGTGGTTTCAAAGGATTCTTCTTCGCACTATCAATCGTATTCGCTTCTTACCAAGGAATCGAATTAATTGGTGTTACTGCTGGTGAAGCTGAAAACCCTAAGAAGACTTTAGTTAAGGCTATCCAAGACACTATTGGTCGTATCTTAATCTTCTACATTGGATCAATCTTCGTAATGCTATCAATCTACCCATGGGATAAGATTGCAAACATTGGTTCACCTTTCGTAGAAACATTCTCACAAGTAGGTATTACTGCTGCAGCTTCAATCATTAACTTTGTTGTTTTAACAGCCGCTCTATCAGGTTCTAACTCAGCAATTTACAGTTCAAGCCGTATGTCATACCTATTAGCACAACAAGGTCAATTACCTGACAGATACAACAAGATTAACAAGCATGGTGTGCCATACATCTCTGTTATCTCAATTGCTACTGGTATTTTATTGGGAGTTATTCTAAACGTAGTTCTTCCTCTATTCTACAAGGGAGCAAACCAAGTATTCGTATACGTATACAGTTCATCTGTTCTTCCAGGTATGGTTCCATGGTTCGTAATTATCATGTCAGAACTTAAGTTTAGAAAGCAACATCCTGAAAAACTAGTTGGTCATCCATTTAAGATGCCACTAGCACCTTTCTCAAACTATCTAACATTACTAGTACTATTCGTTACTTTAGTATTTATGTTCTTCAATGATGATACAAGAATTCCATTGATTGTAGGAATCGTCTTCTTAGCATTAATGACAATCCTATACTTTGTTAGATTTAATAAGAAAGCGAAATAATTCATATTAAAACTAATTTAGCCACCCTTTTGCTATTCAAGGGTGGCTATTTTCATGTTAAAATATTAATTACGTTTGTTTATTATTTACAAACACCATTTGACAAATTAACAAAAACGATTAAAATATAATCAATTTCTAATCATTTTTTAATAAACGAGATGCCATCTTGTTTATACATACGAAAAGAGGTAATTTTTATGGCGAATCTATTCAAACGAATGAATCGAAAAGAAGACCCTAGTGTCTATGAGCAAAAGGATTCTAACTTGGTCAGATCATTGACTACAAAGGATTTCCTTGCTTTAGGAGTTGGAACAATTGTTTCTACTGCTATCTTCACCCTTCCTGGTATCGTGGCTGCAAACAATGCAGGTCCTGCGGTAACTATTTCTTTCTTACTTGCAGCGATTGTTGCTGGGTTGGTTGCTTTATCTTACGCAGAAATGGCTTCAGCCATGCCGTTTGCCGGTTCTGCATATTCATGGATTAACGTTGTTTTTGGAGAATTCTGGGGTTGGGTTGCCGGATGGGCACTTCTAGCAGAATACTTCATCGCTGTTTCCTTTGTTGCAGCTGGATTATCGGCTAACTTCCGAGGTCTAATTGCACCACTTGGAATTAACTTCCCTACATACTTAGCTAACCCTGTCAGTGCAAAAGGCGGATTAGTTGATATTTGTACCGTTGTTGTAATTTTGATCGTAATGTTCTTAATTACACGTGGTGACAAGCAAACTTCTCGTGTTGAAAATGTATTAGTAATTTTAAAGGTAGCTGCCGTATTAGTATTTATTGTTGTCGGTGCTACTGCCATCCACTTCGCAAACTACGTTCCATTTATTCCTGCTCACCATGTTAATGCCGATGGTACTAACTTTGGTGGCTTCAGTGGAATCTACGCTGGTGTTTCAGTAATTTTCCTATCATACATTGGTTTTGATTCAATTGCTGCAAACTCAGCAGAAGCAAAGAACCCTCAAAAGACAATGCCTAGAGGTATCATTGGTTCCCTAGTAATTGCTGTTACACTATTCGTCGCCGTATCACTAGTCCTAGTTGGTATGTTCAAGTACACTAACTACGCTGGTAACGCAGAACCAGTTGGTTGGGCCCTACGTCAAGCTGGTCATCCAATCGTTGCTTCAGTTGTTCAAATTATTGCCGTTGTAGGTATGTTCACTGCCCTAATCGGTATGATGATGGCAGGTTCACGTCTACTGTACTCATTCGGTAGAGATGGAATGCTACCTAAGTTCCTAGGTAAGGTTAACAAGAAGAGTCACCTTCCACTAAATGCAATCATTACTATGACTGTTATCTCAGTTGTTATCGGTGCCTTTCTAACATTTACATTTCTATCACAACTAATTTCAGCTGGTACATTAATCGCTTTCATGTTCGTTTCAATTGGTATTTATCCACTTAGAAAACGTGAAGGAAAAGACATCAACATGCCTGGCTTCAAAGAACCATTCTTCCCTGTTATGCCTGCTCTAGGTTTCCTAGCATCACTAGCCGTATTCTGGGGTCTAGACAACGACGCTAAGATTTATGCACTTGTATGGTTCATCATCGGTATGGTTATCTACTTCGTATATGGTATGCACCATAACACTAGAAACCAACAAGCCGAAGTTAAATCAAATGATAATGAATAATTAAAACCACAAAAAAGAGGACTCGTTTGAGTCCTCTTTTTTTGTGCTATTTTCTTACGTATAGGTCAATCCAACCTTCACTATGATCTTGATTGTTGAATCTCATGTGACGAAGTCTGATGTAGTGTTCCTTTAGGAATTTAGTATCAGCTTTCCATAGTCTCCAGCCCTTACGGTACTTGGTAACTACGAATTTGTATTTTAGTGAATGTAAGTAATCACGTTGTGCATCATACATTGGTCTGTATGTGATGTTATTTCTGATAAAGAAACGATTATCAGCATGGGTTCTCGTGTAGGTGTATAGACCCACGTCTAGGAATCGGTAGTTCAATAATGACTTATCCTTAGACTTATTGATGATCTTTGAATATTCATATTGATATGATTGGCTAGGCTTTGAGTAATGTAAGCTTGTACGGTAATTTCTGTTTGTAACAAAGATTCCCAATAAAGCAATTACGGATAATGCCCAGATTAAATACTTCTTGTTATATAGATACTTATCGACTAGTAATCCTAATTCGAACAAGTAGAAGATGATGAATGGTTCACACGCGAATAGGTAGTATGAAAAACTAGCGCCACCAACTTCGTAAGTTGCTAGGATATCGATGAAGACAATTAGGACAAGTAATACCTTGTTACTATCGTGCATCTTGGCTTCACGCATGTATCTAACCACCGCACAAATGAATAGTGCAATCATTAGGTAGTAAACAGTTCGAATAATCACTAGGTGATGTGAAAAACCAAATGTTGGGTATTCCATCTTAAAAAGCGTGTATGCGAACGATGCGTTTTGCACATGGTAATGTGTCAAGTTTAGGTAGAAGTAGTCGTTAAATAGGAATTTTAAGGCTCCTGTGGCCCAATAAAGAATAATGATTGGTAATGTAATGGATAAGAATCCGATTAACGCGTCTAAGATGATCACAAACAACTTTTTAAAGCGTTTAGTGAATAGACATGCTAAACCAACATAAATAAAGAAAATTACCCATGGAATAACTAATGAATATTTAATCCAAAATAGAATTGCAACAAAGCATCCATTAACTATGTAGTAACGACGTGGCATTTCAAACCAGTTGTATTGAATACATGAGTATAGCAAGATTAATACAAAGGTCATAGCGTATTCTTCTGGTAAGTCACCATAGTAGAAAATACGGCTGGTAAATGCCAATGGGATAAATAAGAAGCTACAGAACATTGCTGTTCTAGCACTTAATTTCATTGATAGAATTCTGTTAATGTACGCGATATCTAGGAACAACAACAATGATTCAATTACATAGATAAATGTAAATGAGTTGTATGAAAAGATTGCATTCGCGGAATGAATTAAGTAAATTAATGGTCCCCTATTATCAAATAAATCTTTATAGGGAAGTAATCCGTGTAGTAATCCTTTTCCAACAGTATACATTGTATTCGCATCTACTGATCTGTTAAATTCGTAGAACGGCGAAGCTGTTGTTAAAAAGAACATACAAACAAAACTAATCACTAACATCAAAATATTCTTAGCGGTTAGTCTATTTATAATTTTTTTCATTTTCTCACCTCATCTTGTAATAATAATCCAATAAAAATAAAATAGCTATAAAAAAATTCCCTAAAATGAAATTTTTAGGGAATTTTTCAACTTTAATTAAGAATTTTACTTTTCTCCTTGCGCTTGAGCAGCTTGACCCAAAATGTTTAGGTAGTGGAATGGACGGTCAAAGTTTGGTTGGAATAACATATCAACCATTGCTAAGTCATCGATTGTGTTCTTGTTTTGGATAAGAACTGATAATGTGTTAGCTGATTGAGAAATGTCGTAACGACTCATTAATGATCCACCTAAGATACGACGAGTGCTTGGGTCGTATACTAGTTCCATTAATACCTTTTCAGTTGTTGGCATGAATTCTGGACGGTAGTTATCTTCAACAACTACTGAGCTTGCCTTCATACCTTTTCTTTCGGCCATACCAACTGTCATACCAGTTGAAACTATTGCGTAATCGTATAGTTGTAAACCAGATGATGATTGAGTACCCATGTACTTAGTTGTTGGCTTTTCAATGTTTTGGCCAACTAGAATACCTTGACGAACAGCGTTAGTTGCTAGTGGAATGTATTCGTTAGTTTCACTTGGGTTGAAGTGCACAGCAGCACTGTCACCGGCAGCGAAGATGTCTGGGTTTGATGATTGCATGTATTCGTTAGTGATGATAGCACCGTTATCCATCATATCAACCTTACCAGTTAATAGTTCAGTGTTTGGTTGGAAACCAACACATAGGATAGCCATGTCAGCCTTAATGTCGTGATCACCAGTTGATAATGTTAATTCGTCATCACCTGAGAACTTTTGAACACGAACACCTAGTTCTAGTTTTACGTTGTGGTCAGCGTATAGTTCTTCAATCTTGTCAGTGAACTTCTTGTCGAAGTACTTTGATAGTACGTGGCTGTCACTGTTAATCAAAGTAGTTTCGTGACCGTGGTTTGAGAATGCTTCTGCTAATTCAGCACCGATGTAACCAGCACCAACAACGGCGATACGCTTGTGGTCCTTAGCCTTTTCAAATAGGATTTGAGCATCGTGCCAGTTCTTGCAGAAGAATACGTTCTTGTTATCGCGACCTTCGATTGGAGGAAGAACGGGACGTGAACCTGTTGTCATAACAAGCTTGTCGTACTTATCAGTAAATACGTCATGTGAATCCAAGTTTTCAACTTCGATTGTCTTAGCGTCAGTATCTACAGACTTAACACTGTGTAGCATTTTAACGTTTGCACCTAAATCAGATAGTTCCTTAGGGGTTGAGTAGAATAAACCTTGAGGATCCTTAACCTTACCATCTAGATATAAAGCGATACCACATGATAGGAATGAAATGTTGTCATTTCTTTCGTATACAGTAACTTCTGCATCTGGGTGTTCTTTTAAAATTTGTTTAACAGCGAATGTACCTGCATGTGTACAACCAATAACAATAACTTTCATATTGTAATACCTTCTCTATTCTGTAATTTTTCGTTTATATTTTCTTTACACCTCTAATTATATGTATTGTGAATAAAAACACAATAATTTTATTTGTCCTTAAGATAAATTTAACATTTTATATATTAACAGTAGTTATAGAGCCTTCTAACTTTGTGTAACATCTCACTGATTTGACAAATGTATAAAAAAACAACGGAATTATTCCGTTGCTTAAGCTTTTAAAATAGTAGATCTTTCTTACCTTGCTTACGATTATAGACAAGTAGTGATAGATATGATGATACAAGGCCAATTACAAAAATCGCAATTGATAAGATATCAACCGTATTGGATGTTGCTGTATTGGCATAGATTGAATGCATTGAAAAAACAAATGAGGAGTAATCCATCGCCGCATGAAGCAGGATAGATACCCAGATATTTTTACTTACATAGTAGACAGTCGCTAATACAAAACCTAACCCGGCTGCGTAAATTACTTGGTTGGTAGTGTCCCAGAATGGTGATACAAAGTAATTCAACATGTGAAGAGAGCCAAAGACAATACTTGAGAAGAAGATACTCTTCATAACTGGGTATTTTTTAAAGCCCTTTAACATGGCACCCATCATGACACCACGAATAGAGATTTCTTCAAACATCCCCACAAACAAAGCTTCAATCAATCCAATTGCAAACGCTAAAACGATGTTGAAGGCATTCATGTGGTATAAAAGACTCTTCCATACGATTGTGTCGCTGGCGACTGTGATGTTCATAACGGTTAGCACAATCATTAGCCAACCATCTTTAAACATGTGCATGTAGCCGCCCTTTTGATGTAAGACGTCAATCTTCCATTCACGTTTAGCATATATCAATAGCGCAATCGCAAATACCGCTCTTAGGATTCCTGGATCCATTTGACCAATCACCTTATGCGCGGTGGTATAAATGTTGAAATTGATTGAGGTCATCCCTACAAGATTCAATGCAATAAAATCGATCAGCAATACCCAAAAAGTGATTGCCCACATCTTTCTTAATTTCATATTATTTCCTCGCTTTAATTGATGAAAACATCATAACACACAAAAAAAGAATGCCAAAATGACATTCTTTTTTATTGATTACTTACGCTTATTAAACTTTGAAATGTAAGCATTAAATTGTTTTACAGATGCTTTTAAGTCTTTCAAAGCTTTTGTAGCCTTTTTGTATGTTGCTTTGTTTTTCTTAGAGTTGTATCTCTTAACTGCTTTCTTAGCAGCAGATACTTTCTTTGCTTCAGCCTTTACAGCTTTTTTCTTGGCAGCTAATTGTTTCTTAACGGCCTTTAAATCCTTGGCACTAACAACTTTACCTGTCTTGAAGTTAATAGTTCCGTTCTTTCTTACATTGTAAGTTACGGATTTAAATTTAGCAGTTCCAGATGTCTTCATCTTTCCACTACCATCAAATGAATAGTAGTGTCCTGAAACCTTATGAACACCTGGGTTAGCATGGTTCTTAGCATTTAATAAGAACTTACCAGCAGGAATAACAACTAACTTATTAGGAGCGTAGATAGCACCATTCTTAATGGTAATCTTCTTACCCTTGTACTTAAATGTCTTAGTTACCAATTGTGCATTAGAAAGAGCATAGTATGATAAAGTCTTATTCTTGTTAACAATAACTGTGTTTCTAGCTTGAGCACCATTGCTGTAGAAGAAGTATTTCTTACCATTAATAGTTTGATGACCCTTAACAAGGTATCCTGACTTGTTGGCATAGTACCAGTTGTTGTTGTAACCAAAGAATTGGTTCTTAACAAGGTTACCTGATCCTGCAGCAAAGTATTGAGTACCCTTCTTGGTAGTTACCATACTATCTTTTAGTTGATAACCATTTTGATCGAAGTATTGGGTAACCCCACCTGTGGTCATAAATCCTTTGTATACATATCCATTCTTATCAATGTATACAACTTGACCAATATTGTTACTTACATAGTAACCAGATGTTTGAGCCTTTACACCATTTGCTTGGTAATAAGTCATGGTACCATCACTATTCTTAAGCATTGCATCTCTGACGTTCATACCATTTGGTAAGAAGAAGTATTGGTAACCATTGATAATTGTTGGCTTAGTTACGAAATTACCTTGAGCATCAACGTAGTACCAGTTACCAGCATCATCCTTTAAGAATGAGTTAGTAGCAACGTATCCACTTGGTGTAACGTATCTTTGTTGACCATCAATAGTAGTTAAACCATAGTTAACACTTTGACCTAGAAGTTCCTTAGGTAATACAGTTGCCTTGATTCCAGGGTTGTCTGATGTAAGAACAGTGAAGTATCCAGCACCGTATGAGTTACTTAATACGTATTCAGCACCACGACCTTGGATGTTAGAACCGTTTAGATACTTAGCATCCCATGTCTTAATCTTAGTTGATGGATCAATTGTCTTACCAGTTGATACTTGTTTAGTTGTAAACAAGTCTGGGTACATCTTTTGTAGATCACTTAAGAATTCTCCACCATACTTAGCTTGGTAATCAGTACCTGAACCTTGACTGTATGAGTCATATAGCATGTTAATTAGGTTAGTCTTGTCGTTAAGAACACCTAATTGGTTTACACGAGTTGCAGAAACAACTTGTTGTTTTGGCAACATGTAAAGTTGATCTGGAACAAAGTCCATCAATACCTTAAGTTTTTGTGCATGCAATGCCTTAATTGCAGTAGTTAATTGTTCAGCAGTACCGTACTTAGTTGGCGTGTTAAATCCTAGGTCATATCTATCATTGAATGAGTATCCATTTTGAACAGTTGAATCTAGGAAAGTACCGTCATTAGTTGAACGGTATTGTGGTGGCAATTCGATGTTAGTGAATCCTAATCCACTGAACAATTTACCTTTCTTAGCAATTACAACGTTTGAATATTGTGATTCCTTAGTTGGCATGCTTTGGAAGTTAGAGAATGCTTCAAAGATAACATTGGAATCTAAAGCTGCGTTTGAGTGGTATGACTTGCCATCCTTAGTAGTCTTTGTACTTGGAGCAGTTCTAACGTCTTGTTTTGCAGATGCGCCAACTGGTACCCACATTGATAAGTAACCAGATACTTGTGGGTTCGCATATCCCTTAATAGCTGAACCAGTAAGAACTAAGCGACCCTTTGAATCGGTGTAGATAACACTCTTCTTAGCACTCTTATCAGTAGCATAAGTAGCAATACCCTTCTTAGTTGTATTAACTAATGGTCTGTATGCTTGGTTCTTGTGGGCAGCACCCATGTAAATAACAACCTTATCCTTCTTACCTAACTTAAGTTTAGGATTGTTACTTTCAATCACAGCGATACCAGATGTTCTAGTGTGCTTAGTACCCTTAGCAGTAACAGAGTTAGCACCCTTACCAAAACGAACTGATACTAATACCTTGTTCTTACCGTTGTTAACGGCTACGGTCTTCATAGCTTGACCACCAGCTACATATTTAACTCTACCCTTTAGCATTGCGCTAATTGAGTTGTAGTATGGTGTCTTTGTTGCCATAAATTGACCGTTATCAGTGTACAAGTCACCATAGTAAACACGTGGTGTTGTATCCTTGTTGGTTAACATTAAGGCGTAAGCAGCAGGAATGTTGTATTGTGTGTACTTCTTGTTAGTACTCTTTTCATCAGCATTGTAAATCTTAAATGCTTTGTTAATTTCATCCCATGTTGGGTTCAATCCATTAGCAGTTGGGTTGATCTTATCTTGAATAATTTGAGCAATAACGGTTTGAACACCGGCATCATGGGCTCTTACGATTGAATAGTTAGGAATAGCAGTATTGTATGTGCTATCTTTTCTTCTATTAACAACACCGGCTGTAATTAACTTGGCAATATCTGTACGGCTCTTAGGATCATTAGTTAACGCATTAGCTAGCGCATCCTTGTAACCACCATCGATGGTCATTTGGTTAGAACCTTTGTCTTTTAGATATTGAGGATCATTAGCACTCCAGTCTTCTAGGATGGCTAAATGATCATTAGCATTTTTATCATTTTTGTTGATTCCATATGCATCTTTATAGTAATCAGCAATGATGTCTAAAATATCTGAGTTCATGTTATCAACGGCATCAACACGAACACCGTCAAAGTTAGCATTCTTATCATGTTGGGTGATGCTACCGAAGTTCATCATGTAGTGTAGCCAGTTAAGTGTTTCGGCTTGAACAGTTGGGTTTGAATTATCCACATCATTAGCTAGTAAGAATTCGTAACCTATGTAACTAGTTTTATTATAGTTCAATACACCATTTTGTTGAGATGGGTTTCTATTGATTAGACGGTAGTTAGAGTTAGCATTTGGTGTTTGAGCATTGTTACCATATACCAGTGAACCACCTTGGAATCCATCGTTTAAGTCGTAGTTTTCACTAGTCATGTTCCATTGTGATTGAGCATTTACAAAATTAGTGAAAATTGACTTAATCTTATCAACGCTACCGTTGTTTTCTTGAATATTTTTTTCGATATTTAATCTTACAGTGGCAGCTGCAGCATTCAATTGATCAGAAGTATTGTTTGAACTGAAACTACCAGAAACTAATCCTTGTTGGCTCATGTAGTTTAAGTAATCAATTTCTACTTTTTGTGTTGGCCACCATACACTTAATAGTGGTCTAAAATCATTTGAATTTGAGTCTCTCCACTCGTTATCATTTACTTGAATTTGCTTTGGACGATACCATGAATCGGCAGTAATAAATCCATTAACATTAGTGATATTCTTATCATCTGCTGAATAGATAGCGGTCTTGTCTGATGCGGCAATGTTACCTGAAGCAAACTTACTTGTTACGTCAGTTAATGCACCATCAGGTCCAAAGTAATATACTGTTGAGTTATCAACAACTACTTGTGACTTAAGCTCAGCGTTATTATCAAAGTAGTAAGTCTTTCCATCAACAACTTTTGTATGTGCCTTAAATTCATCTGAAGCATTTGAAGCAATAGTCTTATTGTTTTCAGATGATTCGTCAGTAGTAGCTGGTGCCTTTGAACTTTGTTGTTCGTTTGCACCAGCAACTGTTACAGATGATGAATCAACTGTTGACTTAGTTGTGGCATTAGAAGTTGCTGTAGATGACGGCGCAGCTGAAGAAACTACAGTTGAGCCACTACCGCTGTTCGCGTTGGTACTAGCACTTGAAGAAACAACTGAAGATGCAACTTGTCCTGATGTGCTTGGTACTGAATTGCTACCTGATTGAACGTTAGCGCTACTTCCTAATTGAGTAGAAACACCACTACCCTGTTGACTAACTGTTGGTGTTGGTGTTGATGTTGAGTCAGCTTTAGCAGATACATTATTGTTAATTCCTGTTAATGTAATAACAACGGCTCCGGTCATGATTCCGGCAGTAATCCATTGTTTTCCAGATTTATACATTTTAAAATGTAATTTTCTTTCATTATTACTGAAATTCATATTTATCCTCCATATATATTTTGATATACAACAATTGAAATTATATCAAAAAAAAACTGAAAAAATAAGCAGTTTTTAATATTATTTTAAGAAATTTAATAATTTACATTTATTGAAATAATAGTTTTATAATTGTAATAATTGTAATGATACGACATAAAGACACATTATATAAAAAGGCACAACCAATAACGTTTTCGTTTTATTGGTTGTGCCTTTATTTATAAATACTCTTACTTAGCTTTTTTTATAGAAGATTTACTTGCGATTACAAAACGGTTATATCCTAAATCAAAGTATGACTTCTTATTTGACAAAATAAGTTTCTTCACTTTAATTACTGATCCTTTTTTAATCTTCTTTACTACTTTTTTACTATTTGGTTTCAATGAATTATATACGGAAGTTGATTTGATAACTTTAACCTTTTTCCCTATTTTATCGAAATCATAATAATATCTTTTAGTGTAATTACCAGTCAAGTTTAGATAAGTTTTTTCTGCATCGTAATATTTTTTCAATGCATCGTTATACTTCTTTTGACTTTGCTTTGTCTTCTTTTTAGCAAGTGCTTTTTTAGCAGTATTTAACGCAGATTTAGATTTATCTAAATCTTTTTTCTTAATTACCACGTAAGATTTCTTAGCATTACGATATTTGTTTAAAGCAATACTATATTTCTTCATATTAACCTTATTATTTTTCTTAGAAAGGTTTTTCTTAGCAGCGTTTAGTTCTTTTGCAGCCTTTTTATATGATGAAACCACAGACTTATTCATCTTCTTTTGTGCATTTTCATAAGACTTCAATGCCTTTTTATATTTATTAATATTAGTTTTATTTGGCTTCTTATCTACCAACTTTTTAGCTTCTACTAATGATTTTTTGGCATTGTCATATGCAGCATCTTCTTTAGATACTTCTTTTGATTTTTCATTAGATGTTTTGGTGTCTGTTTTTTCTGAAGGCTTTCTTACATCGTTTGATTGATTTTTGTTTTCATTCTTAGATTCTACTGACACTGAATTTTGATGATTTTGAGATTCTACTGAAGCTGAATCTTTATTGTTTTGAGATTCAACTAATGGTGAATTTGATTTTTCTTCGGATTGATTGTTATTAGCTTGTTGACCGCTTGGTTGTGAATCAACATGCTTAGCATCTTTTACAAGATGACCTAAATTAGCATCATAATATGCCCAAGAACCATCGTTATTTTGCACCCAGTTACCCTTAACCTGTTTACCATCAGCATCAAAGTATACATTTTGTCCATCGATAAATTGAGCACCCGTTAACATGGTACCATCATTAGCATTGTAGTATGAATAACTACCATCAGTGTTAGCTACCCATCCACCTTTAACTTGCACTCCAACATTATCAAAGAATACATGTCTTCCGTCTACTAGTTGAGAACCTACCAAAAGTTCACCGCTATTTTTGTCATAGTATGAATAAGTTCCATCTGGATTTTCTACCCATCCACCTTTAACTTGAATACCATTGTTATCGAAAAATACTCTTTGATCATTAACAATTTGTGCTCCTGTTAATTTATCAAAACTGTTATTTGCATAGTATGACCAGGAGCTATCTGGATTTTCTACCCATCCGCTTCTATAAGTTAAGCTCGTAGGAAGAGTAGAGTCATCACCACTTATCTTGAAGTAAGCGCCAGTGTTCCAGTCTTTTAGAACATATCCCATACCACGACCAAGAATATTGGTACCATTCATATACTTAGCTGACCATTCAGTAATTGGTTGATCAGAAGGAATTGCAGAACGTTCTCCATCAGTCATAACAAGTAAATTAGTGTCGTAATTCTTACTATTATATTGATATTTTTCCGAATTAAACAAGCTAGGATATTCATTATATAAATTTTGTAAGAATGCCCCACCATATTTCTTTTGGTAATCACCACCACCAATAGTATTAACAACATACAACTGATTTCCAAAAGGTAACGAAACTGTATTTCCTGTAAATCCTGCTCTAACTGCAGACACGACTTCTTGACCTGGTAAATTATATAACTGATTATAAACTACGTCTGCCATAACCTGCATACCCTGTGCATGAAGTGCTTTAATAGCGTTTCTTAAATCAACATCTGTTCCATATTTAGTCGGTGTTCCATAACCTAAATCATATCTGTCAGAGAATGCATATCCGTTATTAATGGTAGCATCGACAAATGTATGATCACTGCTTGATCTATATTGTGGTGGAAGTTCAAAGCTTGTTATTCCCCAGTCCTTAAACAAGGATGCATTTTTTGAAATTACAACATTTTCATATTCATTTTCATTTGTTGGTTCTGGTTGAAAATTTGAGAATGCTTCAAACATAACATTAGAATCTAAATCAGCTCCTGAATGAAGCACCTTACCATCATTAATAGTTTTATTGCTAGATTCAGTTCTAGCGTCCTGGTTATCAGCGGCTCCAACTGGTACCCATGCTGCAACATATCCAGCAACTTCAGGATTTAAAACTCCCCTAACGTTTGTATCTGACTGCCCATTAATTTCTTTATTACTAAACACCAGATCACCATTGTCATCAGTCTCAGCAACAGGTGCATTTTCATCCGAAGTATAATTTTTAATTCCATCATTTGTCGTTAGCATCAATGCACGGTATTTTTGGTTTTTGTGAGCGGCACCCATGTGCAATACAACGGTATCGCCATCACTCAAAACTTTATTTTGGTCATTTCCTACAATCAAACCAATACCTTCATTACGTGTTTCATTATCACCAGCGTCACTTACGCTGTTAGCACCCTTCCCAAATCTTACACTTTCTAAGAAATTATTCTTATCAACAGACATTGATTGTCCACCGGAAACATATTTTTTTCTGGCATTAAGAAGAGAAACAATATCATCATAATAAATACTCTTATTCTGCATAAATTGTCCATCATCTTGATACATATCACCATAATAAATACGAGGAACCGTACCTTTATTTGTTAACATAATTGCGTAAGCACTTGGAATATTATAATCATTATATTTCTTTTCTGAGCTTCGTTGATCATCATAATATAATTTTAAACCTGCAGATAGCTGAGAGGGAGTGAAGTTGGTCCAATCTTTAATTCCTGTCGCATCAACAATAGCCTCTCCAACTCTATCTTGTATATCCTTATCATGTGCATGAACAATTGAATAATTAGGTTGACCAGATTCTTGTGAATTATCATTATGGTCAGCAATAACAACCCCAGTATCAACTTCTTTTATAAAATTATTCATATCTTGGGGAGTTCTATCATTGTGTATTAATCCATATGATATTGTCCTAAATGGTGATTCAACTAATTCATCATTATTAGTTGATGTTGTTCCAGCGTCAACACCCGCTTCGACAATTGATAAATGACTATTAGCATTAGCTGAACTCTCAGTTAAATTATATTTTTGTCTCATGTAGTCATTACTTCGTTGCACAATGTCATTATTTATAAATGCATAAGCATCTATTCTAATACTATCAAAATTTGCATCTGGATCATTTGCAGTGATGGAGCCAAAATTTGTTAAATAATATAGCCAATTTAAATCTTCTGCTTGAACCGCTGGATTTGAATTATCTACGTCATTAGCAAGTAAAAAATCACATAAATTATTCGAAATTCTATAATCAGAATTAGTATTTGGAGTTAAATCACTATTAACGTATTTAAGATAACCATTTTGTAGTAAAGCATCATCTTGACCAGGTGATTCTGAAGAAATATTCCAAACATATTGTTGATTAACAAATGACGGGTGATCACTATCTCCTGTAAATAAAAGATTATTTAGCCAGTCAGTATTACCTTTTTGTGATATTTTCTTTTCAATATTTACTTGAGCGCTCTGGGCGGCTTGATTTAAAACTTGTTGATCTGATTGCAATGTATAAGTAACACTTTTATCTAAAAGTCCATTGTCTTGCATCAATTTCAAATAATTAACTTGAACATCCTTATTTGGCCACCAAGCGGTAATCATTGGACGCAAGTCATTACTATTGGAATTTCTCCATGTTGTACCGTTATCGAGAATTTGTTTTGGTCGATACCAAGTATCTGCGGTGAAAAATCCATCTACTACATTTTTGTAATCACTTGGATTTACACTATTTGCAGCGTTACGTTGTGAAAAATCATTAACGGCACTATTGCCTGTATTTGTGAACAAGTATGTTCCGTTACCACTTGCATCAAAATAATATGTGACACCATTAGCAATCACTTGTTTATTTTTAACTTGATCACCAGTAGAAGGATCATAGTATTGTAATGTTCCATTATTAACTGTTAATCCTTTTACTACATTTTTATTACTATCTAATAATTTATTATCACTATAATTGTTTGAATTTACAACTTGATCAACTTTACCAACTAAGTTTCCCTTGTTTGGATCAAAATAGTAGTCGGCTCCTCCTACTTGAACCGCTCCACCCTTTAGTTGAAGTCCAGTTGATTGATCAAAATATTGAACATTACCATCGATAGTGGCAATTCCTTTTACTTCAGTATTGTCAGTAGCTTTATAAATCCAACCATTTTCATTATTGACGTTAGATTCAACATAATTTCCACCTGAGTAGTTATCTATCTTATGTCCTTGACCACTACCACTATCAAAATAATAGTTATTATTATTAACATTTACGATATCACCCTTTGCTTGAGTTCCATCATATTCATTAAAGTATCTTAGTTGGTTGTCACTATCTTTATAAAGTCCCTGTATGTTTTTATTTTGTTCAACATACTTCCAAGTTTGACCGTTATCTCCAGTTGAATATGTACCATCTTGAGGAAGTGTTGCAATTTGATTGTCATCATTTGAATTATTAGTACTAATACTATTTGATGAATCTTTTGAATTATCAGAAACTGATGTAGTTGCTCGTGTAGTGCTTTGCACATCTGCCTTTGCTGTTATTCCACCATTAATAATTGAAGAGCCACTGTATATTGCAACTGATACAACAGCTGTTGTTAAACCTGCAACAACCCAATGCTTTCCAGATTTATACATTTTAAAACGAAGTTTTTGTTCACTATTATTATTATTATTCATAATATCCCCCATCTTGAAATTATTAAATAGTTATAGATTTATTGTAACAATATTCTTATATGATTAAAATGCAATTAGAAATATTTTATCAAAATAAAAAAAGACATGACCTGAACCCCTAAAATTGGAGGATGGTTATGCAATTTTCTGGGAGGAATTGTTCCGGTATTCAACCGGTGACATTCCTCCCAGTTTTTGTTTTATACGATAATTGTTGTAATAGGATATATATTCCTTAACCGCTTGGTTAAGGGAATTATAATCTTTAAAATTATTATTATGAACAGTGCCGACCTTTAATTGATTAAAGAAGCTTTCTATGCATGCATTGTCTAAACAAGTAGCTTTTCTACTCATACTTTGAAACACTTTATTACTTTTTAAAACATTGATATATCTACCGTTTTGATACTGAAATCATTGATCTGAATGAACAGTCATTCTGTAATTAGTTTTGGGACGTAGTCCCATTAATTCATTCAATGGAGAAACTACAAAATCAACGTTTGGGTGTAATCCTATATTCCAAGAAATTATTTCACCGTTGTATAAATCCATAAACGCTGTGAAATATGCTCTTTCTAAGGTTGTTTTGTTTCCCCATCTAAGTTCAGTAACGTCTGTAACTATCTTTTGATATGGTCGATCTGTTTTAAATCTTCTTCTTAGTCTATTGCTTGCGACCTTGCCACAAGTTCCTTTATAAGAATTATATTTTCTAATTTTTCGTTTATAACTATCACATAAGAGTCCTTCGTTCTTCATGATACGAAGGACTTTTTTATGATTAATATTATATCCTCGGCGTTTCAATTCAATAGTTACTCTTCTATATCCGTAATCTTTAAATTCGTTTCTAATGACTTTCATCTCACTGATGACCTCTTGGTCATCAACTTCGTACTCACGTTGACACGCATCGTAATAACTACTACTAGACATCTCGGCAATATCTAATAACACAAATAATGGAACGTTCATTTCTCGCCTTAACTCATTTATTATTTGCGCTTTTTCTTTATTGGTGATTTTTTGCTTTGAATCAAGGCGTCCAATTTTTCCAAGTATGCAACCTTAGCTTGTAAGTATGTTACTTGTTGTTCAAGTTGCTTATTCTTTTCTTCCAATGACATATCTTTATTATTTTTCATTTTGGGCGGTCTTCCTTTAGGTTTATTTAGGCGACCTTCAGCTGCTAAGCGTTCCCATTGATATATCACAAAAGGAGCGCTTATTCCGAAATGCCGTGCGGCATTTGTTAAAGATTCATGATTTTTAAGTCGCCAATTTATGACCTTTATTTTAAATGAATATTCATAATATGTCTTTGTATTTTTTGAGAAATATTCAATTCCAAATTGTTCAACTTTTCTGATCCATTCATAAAGGGTCGCAGACCCTTTAATACCATATTTATTAGTGATTTTTGTAAATCCTAAACCATTATAATAATCTTTAATGGCAGCTAATTTTAATTCTTTAGAAAACATAAAAGAACCCCTTAAGTTAGATTTCTCCAACTCAAGGGGTTCAGTTCAACACCGAAAGTGTCTTTTTTTATTTTCTATCTAATTGCTTTTATGAAATCTTTAGATGCGGTTACAAACTTACCGTTACCAATATTAATTCTTGTAACTTTTCCGTTAAGAACTAATCCCTTAACATTTAAAACAGTTCCTTTTTTAAGCTTTTTAATCCTATTATCTTTGCTGAAATCAGTTGATTTATATGAGTAAGTGACCTTAGCTACTTTAACTTTTGAAGGTAATTTATCAAAATCATAGTAGTACTTTTTATTGTAAAGTTTAGCACTGCTCAAGTATTCTTTTTCTGCTTTGTAATAAGAGTTTAGAGCATTGTTATATAGTTGTGTATTTTCTTTTGATTTCTTTGCAGATAATTTCTTTTTAGCGTCTTTTAAATTTGAAACAGACTTATTATATACATCTTTTGAAGATGTAGAAACTTCATTAACCCAACTACTCTTATCTGTTAGTTCAGAAGGAAGAACTGTCTTTAGTCCGTTCAACTTAAAGTATGTTCCTGTATTCCAATCCTTCAATACATAACCCATACCTCGACCTAGAACATTAGTACCGTTCATGTATTTAGCTGACCATTCAGTTATAGGCTGGTTAGATGGAATAGCTGACATATTACCACTCTTTAAAACTAAATAAGGTGATCCATCAGACTTATAGTTCTTATAATAATATTTATACTTATTAGCCTTAAAAATATCGGGATATTTTTTCTTTAATTGTTGAACGAATTTTCCGCCATATTGTGCTTGATATTTTCCACCACCAATTGTATTAACAACGTATAATTGCTTTCCAAATGGTAAATCATTGTCATCACCCGTTAAACTAGCTCTAGTTGCTGACACTACTTGTTTACCAGGAAGATTATATAGTTGATTTAATACAGCATCAGCCATAACTTGCATACCTTGATCATGTAGCGATTCAATAGCCTTTCTTAAGTCTTTATCAGTACCATACTTGGTTGGCTTACCGAAACCTAAGTCATATCTATCTGAGAATGCATATCCATTGTTGATTGTTGAATCAACAAAAGTTTTATCATTACTTGAACGATATTGTGGAGCCATTTCAAAACTAGTGATTCCCCATTTTTTGAATAGCTTTGCATTTTTGGCAATTACAACATTTGCATATTGGCTGCGTTTCTTTGGTTGTGGTTGGAAATTGGAGAATCCTTCGTAAATTAGATTAGAATCTAAAGCATCATTTGAATGAAGCACTTTACCATCATTTCTATTTTTCTTAGATGGTTGAGTACGGGCATCTTGGTTATCTTTAGCGCCTACTGGTACCCATACAGCAAGGTATCCAGAAACCTTAGGATTTAAAACTCCTCTAACACTTGTATTAGCTTGACCTTTAATATCCTTGTTAGTAAATGTTAAAACACCATTTCCATCTGTCTTAACTACAGGAGCATTTTTATCTGAAGCAAATGTTTGAACTCCCTTGTTAGTTGTTAACATTAATGCACGATATTTTTGGTTCTTATGAGCAGCACCCATGTTCAATGTTACTTTTTGTCCATTTGATAGAACTTTCTTAGCATCATTTCCAACAATTAAACCAATACCTTCGTGTCTTGTTTCTTTTGTTCCCTTAGAATTAACTGTCTTTGCGCCTTTACCAAAACGAACACTCTTCAAGAATCCGTTAGAATCAACGCTCATTGCTTGACCACCGGCAACGTATTTCAATCTAGCGGTCATCAATTTGACAATATCATCATAGTAGAAACTCTTCTTTTGCATAAATTGACCATCATCTTGATACATATCACCGTAGTAAATACGTGGAACTGTGCCCTTATTTGTCAACATAATTGCATATGCACTTGGCATATTGTAATCATTATATTTTTTAACTGTCTTTCTTTGATCAGCATAGTATGCTTTTAATCCTTGCGTAAGTTGTTTTGGTGTGAAATTAGTCCAATCTTTAATTCCAGTAGAATCAACAATAGCTTGACCTACTCTTTCTTGAATATCTTTATCATGAGCATGAACAATTGAATAATTAGGAATTCCGCTATCTTTAGAATTGTTCTTATGAGCCGCAACTAATACTCCTGAATCAGTTTCTTCAGTTAATCCTTTAAGAGATTGAATATCACTAGACTTATGCAATAAAGCGTATGCAAGGTTTCTAAATGGTGACTCTATGAGTTCATCTCCATATGTAGAAGCTGTTCCGGCATCTACACCAGCTTCTACAATAGAAATATGCTTGTTGTCATTAAAATCATTTTTACCAAGCTTATATAGGTCCCTAATAAAATTATTACCTCTTTGTATTACATCGTTACTTACGAAATCATATGCATCAATCCTAATACTATCAAAATTAGCCTTATCATTTTTTCCGGTAATTGTTCCAAAATGAGTTAGGTAATATAGCCAATTCATATCTTCTGCTTGAACTGCTGGATTGTAATTATCCACATCATTAGCTAATAAAAAGTCACACGAATTATTAGCAATACGATACTTTGAATTAGTTGTAGGCGTTAAAGAACTATTACCATATTTAAGGTATCCGTTTTGTAATAATGCTCCTCCTTGACCCGGATACTCTGACTGAAAACTCCAAACATATTGTTGGTTCATAAATGATGGATGAGATGAATCTCCCTTGAATAATAAATCATATAACCATGATGATGCTTTTTGTTGAGTGATTCTCTTTTCGATATTAACTTGAGCTGATTGAGCTGCTTCATTTAAAGTTTGTTGGTCAGAAAATACAGTATATTTAACACTATTATCCAATAGTCCATTATCTTGCATTAGTTTCAAGTAATTAACCTGTACGTCTTTGTTAGGCCACCAAACTGTAATAAGAGGTCTAAGATCATCTTTATTTGAGTTGCGCCACTTAGTACCATTATCTAAAATTTGTTTTGGACGATACCATGTTTCAGCTGTCAAGAAACCATCTACAGTATTGGTAAAATCAGATGGTTGATTACTGTTAGCAACGTTGTGCTTTGCAAAATCAGTTACTGAAAATGAACCTGTGTTATTAAATAAGAAAGTTCCGTTACCATATTTATCAAAGTAATATGTGGCTCCGTTAGCAACAACTTGTTCACTATTAGCTTGATATCCTGTTGTTGAGTTAAAGTATTGTAAATTACCCTTTACCACATTCAATCCCTTAACTGTATTGTTATTATCATCAACAAAAGTAGTATTGTTGTTCTTATTGACATAATTTCCAGAGTTAATAATTGAATTTACTCTTCCGACAACGTTTCCTTGAGCGGGGTCAACGTAATAAGCAGCCCCACCAATCTCAAAAGCTCCACCTTTTAATTGGATACCTGTAGTAGGATCGTAATATTTAATTTGTCCATCAATAGTTGCGATACCTTTAACAAGGTTATTATCAGATGTCTTATAAGTCCATTTATCTTGACTTTGTTCAACATAGTTTCCACCAGAATAGTCTTTAATTAAATGGCCATCACCATTATTACTATCAAAATAATAGTTTTTGTTATTTACATTTACGATGTTTCCTTTTACTTGTGATCCATCATTTTCACTAAAATAACGAATGTTATTATTTTCTTGATATAGACCTTTAACATCATTGTTTTGATATGAGTATTTCCAAGTCTGACCATTATCTGATGATGTATAATTTCCACCTTCTGGTAATGATTGAATGCCTTGAGCATCAGCGTTAGATGTAGTTTCTACAGTTACTGAAGCTGCAGCTGATGAAGTGCTGCTAGGAGTTGCAGAATTAGAAGAAGCACTTGCAGCTGAAGATTGATTAGTATCAGCATTAGAACTTTGTGCAGATGTAGCTACTGCGTCAGCCTTAGCTACAACACTATCATTAAATACTGTTGTTCCACTATAAATAGCAACAGCAGCTACTGCTGTAGTTAGTCCAGCAATAACCCATTGCTTTCCAGATTTATACATTTTAAAATGTATTTTTCTGTTGTTTTTTTCTGAATTCATAGAATCCCCCTTAGAAATCCTTTATTAAAAATATATTAATTATATTATATCAATTTTTAATATTCTTTTAAACTACATTATAATCTATAATTAACTATTTACTAATAAATTTTAAGCTTAATTATATTTTTGTTAAGTTCCACTTTATAAGTATCTTTTATAAATAAAAAAAGCGCCGTCAGTTCAATTAAACACAAACAGAACTGATGGTGCTTTTATTTTTTATTTAACGTCTAGGTTTACATCGCTAAAGCCTTGGTTAAAGGTTGCTCGCCACTTTCCTTTGGTTAGGTGTGGAGGTAACAGGAATGTTCCTGATGATACCCTTTGACCTGCCTCTAGTCTTAGATCTTGTTCATCTAGTTTTTTGACTAGCCATTGAAGAGCATTCAGTGGATTACTTAGCACTTCTGATGAAGTTCCAGTCGCCACCTCTTTACCGTCATGGGTTAGAGTAGTTGTCACGTTCTCTAGGTTTTCCAGTGAGAAACTGTTGGTATCGAATTCCTCTCCGTAGACTACGTATCCGCCGACCGCGGCGTCTGACATGACCATGTATTTAGACAGTGATGGGAACCAGTCAGAAAATCTTGAGTCTGGAACCTCGACTCCTGAGGCTACAGTGGTCTTATTGGCCAAGTCCTCTAGGCTATCTGTTGGTAATAATGGCTCTTTGGCCTTAAAGACCAGCTCTACTTCCGCCAGTGGATCCATTAGTTCACTGTTCAGTGATAATGATACCGGTGATTGAACAAAGTGTGATTTAACTTGAGCTCCGTATAATGGTTCATTTGAATCGAACATGTCTTGGGTTTGCTTACTGGTCAAACTGACTTTGTATCCTCCCAGCTCCTCATTTTTTAGCTCCATTAATCTTCTTTGAACTCTATATGATGCCTCTTCGTCAGACACCATGTCTTCCCATTCATCCATCTTCAATGGCTTCTTGGTCTTGTATGCTTCAAATAATGCGTTTGCTAATCTTTCTTCGGTTGCGGTTAATTCTAATGTTGTAGTTGTCATAATAATACGCTCCTTTTCTAGCAGCGTACCTTATCTGGTGACGCTGCAATCCAAAATAAAATATTAATCTGTCCATCATCTAATTCACTAATCGGTAATTGCATTGTCACCACTTCCTTTCCTAATCCAGATTGATAAATAAAAAAAGCGTCCTCAAACCCATACTTAATATGGGTCTAAGGACGCTTCCGCGTGTTACCACCTTTAATTTAATAGTCTAAAAAGACTATCCTCTACGTACGGATAAAAATCGATACGCTGTCAACTTAACGGTTGCTACCGGCGCCACTTACTGTTGTTTCAGTGGGCTAACTAAAGAATGATAACTTTTGATCAGCTTCGTTATGCTGTCACATCAACCCAGCACTCTCTTGAAACGATTCTGATTAGTTGTTCTTATAATCGCTATTTATTTATCTAATTGACCCTTATTATAAGAGCTCAATTAGAAAAGTCAACACTTTTTAATTATTTTTTAATAAAAGTTTTCGTATAGTTCCATTGAGGACCAGCAGTGTTGTGAATAACATCTTTTACGTAGCTCTTTTGTAAGTAGTAAGTTCTTACTTGATATAGTGGAGAAATTCCTTGATCATCGTTCAGTTCCTTACTTGCATCGATTAGATCTTGCCAACGCTTGCTTGCATTATTTGCATCTGTAGTGCCGGCCTTCTTCAATAGTGCGTTGAACTTAGTATCGTTGTACTTACCAAAGTTGTAAGGTGTGTTTTGTTCAGGAATTTGTAGGAAAGTGATTGGATCTTTGAAGTCACCACCCCATGATGATAGGGAGATTTCAAAGTTACCCTTGGTTAGGTTATCGTTTGCTAACTTACCAGGGATTGTTCTTAGGTTTAGAGTGAAACCAGGAAGAACTGATTCAAGTTGAGCCTTCAAGTATTGAGTCGCAACTGGAGTGTTGGAATCGTCAGTTGATGCCATTAGTGATAATGACACGTTCTTGATGCCTAATTCCTTTAATCCCTTTTCGTAATATTGCTTAGCTAACTTCTTGTTGTAGGCTAATGAGTTCTTGTCACCTTGTTGGTCAGCGAAATCCTTGCCAGTCTTCGGATCATTAGCTAGACCATAAGGAACGAATCCAGTAATCTTCTTGGTGTTAAAACCTAGAATACTTTCATTTAATTGATCTCTATCGATTGCTAAAGAAATCGCCTTACGAATGTTTTTGTTATTGATAATCTTTCTGTTTTGTTCGTCAGGATCATTAAAGTTGTAACGTAAGAATGTAGTCATTGAGTATGAGTAATCATGCAATTCTGAATTATTCTTGAAGTTCTTTAATTGTTCTGATGATAATGCAGTCACGTCAATCTTACCTTGGTTGTAAAGGTTCAAACTAGTAGTTGGGTTAGCTACAACGGTGTAGTTAATCTTCTTTAGTTTGATATCCTTGGCATCCCAGTAGTTATTGTTCTTTACATATGACCAAGTATCATTGGTTCCGTTCCATCCCTCAATTGAGAATGGTCCAGAGTAAACCATGTACTTAGCGTTAGTTCCATACTTGTCACCATACTTCTTAACAGTAGCTTGATCTTGTGGTCCAAATAAAGGATATGCCATCAAGGTCTTGAAGTATGCGATTGGTTTAGTTAACTTAATTTGAACTGTATGTTTGTTAAGCGCCTTAATTCCTAACTTATCAGGACTCATCTTACCGTTAGTAATAGCTTCACCATTTTCAACATCGTTAAATAGGTATGAGTATTCGGCCTTAGTTGCTGGTTTGACAGTACGACGCCATGAATATACGAAATCATTGGCGGTAATGTCCTTGCCGTTGCTCCACTTTGCATCCCTTAGCTTAAAGGTCCATGTCTTACCATCCTTACTAGTCTTAGCACTTTGTGCTAAATCTAGTGTTGGTTTCCCATCATCACCAAGTTTGTAAAAACTACTAAACGCATTTCCAGTTGATCCATAACCGGTAGATGTTGAAATATCTAAGGTACTTAATTGTGATGTGGCTGCTAAATTCAATGTTTGTGTCTTGGCATCGTTGCTACCTGAATTATTACCACATGCTGCTAGCGTTACCCCTGCTAACGCCGTCATTGCTGATGCTACTAATAACTTTTTCATATTTTTCACTCCTATGTGTTTATATGTGCTCAATCAAAAGAAAAAGACCACTGCCCGAGGTTAACAATAATGTTAGCCTCAAACAGTGGTCTCTTATTCGTATAACTCAATTTTTATTAATTTCTGTCAAACTATCTCGAGTTACACGATTAAAAAGGTTACCACATTTGTGCTAACGACAGTTTGACAACAACATGAAATTAAAAATACGTTCTTCAAATGGATAACCTTCTTTCGTACAGATTGATCACCTTGAATAATACACACTTACAAATGAGAAGTCAATGATTAATTCTCATTATTTTTTAATATAAAGTGAAAGCACCTACTTTTTCATTGCTCTATCAGTAAAAGTTGTATACTATGAAGTAGCAAAGTAAACATGAGAAGGAATGAAAAAAATGAAAAGTACATTTTCAAAAATTGTAATCGTCATTATCTTGTTATTCATTGCTATCATCGCTGCTATTAGTATTGCTACCAAGAATAGTAACGTTGATTCCACATTGAAGGCAGTTAACCAAACCGTTGCTGTAACAAAACAAAAACACGATGGTAAATACGAACTAGTTGTCAAAAATGATCAAACCAGTCAATACAGTTTCCCTCGTCTTGATTCATTGAAAAAGGATACCTATAAAAAGGGAACTAAACTAACATCTACCAAGTTAGTCCAAGATGAACAAACAAACTTCTACAAAATCAACGATAATACTTACGTGTTATCTTCCGATGTAGACGTTAAATAAAAAGAGACCTCCGAAGAGGTCTCTTTTTTTAATTATGGATTAATAAACGTGGGACAAAGTCCCTGGAATAAAGTAATCTATCTTCTCTTACCTATTCATCAATTAATATAACATCTGTTGATTAATTCCCTAAAAAACGTCGATTATTTTAGGATTAGTTTTTAATGCTACTTTATAAATTTAAGATAATAGTTTTAAATGTTTTAAAATAAAAAGCTAATGTAACAGCAACATACGTAATGACGTATGCCATCAGGCTAATCCAGATATTACTGATGTGGCTAATGACAATGAATGCAAAAGCCATGATCATCAAGTAATAGAAATTCTTAATGAACTTCACTCCAGATTCCGCGTTCATAAACCATTCGAGTGTTAGATACCATATCATTAATAATGGAATTGATAATAGCGCAATCTTAAGCGTACTATGACTCAATCTAAATCCAATGTAGTAAACAGCAAAATCAAATACTAAGTTGGCTAATGAGATATAGCAGAAGTCCTTAATTTTCTTCGCCATGATGTAGTCATTGAATATATAAGACTGCACAATACAGGTAATCCCGACTCCCGGAAAGACGATACTTAAATATTGAACAGATTCACTATAACTAGCAATAAAGTTGTTAACGATCCAAGCGATTGGATAGTATGAAGCAATGACGAAAAAGACAATTGCGTTCATGACTGCCATGTTGGAATCATGATTAGATACAACCGCTGATTTCCCCGCCTTTTTCATGTACGGTAACATTACCGAAGAAACGGCATTAAACACTGTTAATAACAAGGCAGCTAATGAGTAAGCAAATGCATACTTACCGTATTCACTAACCTTAAAAAACATTGAGATAAATTGATTATCAGCGTTAACCATCACCATCGTAATTTGATACGATATCATAATTGCGAAACCAACTCTGAAAAATACCCGGATATTTTTAAATTGGCTAGCCATCGTTTTTCGTTCACCCAATATAATTTTCTTATATCTGACGAGATAGTAGCAAAGTAATATAAACACAGCAAAGTTCATGTAAAACATGTAGTAAGTAACGTTTACATTGAAAGCTGTAAATTTATATAGGTACAAAGCTAATAGTAAAAAGAATAGATTGATAAATGATTGAAGTCTTGCGATAGATGCCAATTCACTGAATCGCATAATACACTTAGAGAAGAACTGAAAGTATGTTAGTGCGTTCAATAAGAATGAATATATAGCAATCGCAATAATGATTTCCCGATTAATTTGCGGGATATTGATTAAGCATGCAATGATACTCATCACAATACTTAAGAATAACTCAAATATTAACAAGAACAACGTATAAGTTCTAAACTTCTTAAACGAGATATCCTCTAGTCTTTTACCAGCATTTCGAATTAAAATCCCATCGATAAAACCGATGTGAAGCAATGGTACGTACGTCGTATATAGTGAGAATATTTTATAGTAACCATATCCATCATGGCCCAAGATAACAGGCGTAATAAATGATGATAAGACACTAATCATCAGTGATATTAAGTTACTGATCATTAGATTGATTATATTTTTAACAAATCCCTTATTCATTTATCCTTTTACACCTACATTCTTAATGAAAAATACTTATTCTGCGTTTGAATCTCTCAATTCCGGTACTTTAATCTTAACTAGGATAAATGTGACTAATACCACTAAGGCACTAACGTAGAAGACCACATTGTAATCCCAGATAGATGAAATAATACTTCCCATTAATGAACCAATACAAATACCAACAGCTTGAGCACCTTGGTTTAGACTAAATGCCATCCCTGTAGATTCTGATGGTGTTCCTTTTGCCAACAATGTTTGTACAGATGGAAAAACTGCTGCATTTGAAACCCCAGTTAGGAATCTGAATACACCAAAGAATAGTACTGTTGGCGCAAATCCTTGAGGAAAAATAAATAGAATTGCCAAGATGAATCCAAGCGTTAGGATTTTGTTGGTACCATATCTGTCCCCTAGTCTTCCGAACCAAGGAGAAACCAGTACCATCCCAATACCTGGCATAGCTGCAACAATCCCTGATACAACTGATACATTTCCAGAGTTATTCATTAACTCCTTAACGTATAAGGTAATCAATGGATTAATTGAGTTGTTCATAATTTGAAGCGCAATTGAGATAATTAAAATCCACACAACAAAGTGTGTGTTTGGAAAACGCTTGATGATTTTAACAAACGATTCCTTCTTTTCTTTTAGCTTAGCTGGATCTGGCTTGAAGTGTTCTTCTACGAAGAAGTAAGTTAGTAAAAAGAACGAAAATAATAGTAATCCCGTTACCATAAATGAAACACGAATACTCAATAATCGTACTAATAAACCACCAAAAATTGGTCCAACTAAGAATCCACTTGTGTATCCAGTTGATAGCCAACTTAATGCGTAACCTGTCTTATTTCTAGGTGTACTAGTTGCAACCAAAGCGATTGAGTTAGGGATAACTCCGTCAAAGAATCCTTGTAGACACTTTAGGATTAGAAGTTCCCAAACATTAGTACAAAACGCCATTAAGAATAGCGTAACAGCTGAACCGAATGATGTTTGTAACACCATTCTTTTTCGTCCATGACGATCAGCAAATCGTCCCCACATGGCCGATGTAAAAATTACGACAATAAAAGAAGAAGCATACACAATTCCACTAAGTAGTGAAAGTTGACTCTTACTAAAATCGCCTAATTCAGAAATATATAGCGGTTGAAATGGAATAACTTCACTAAAGGCAATTCCTGTTAGAAAAGTACCAAATAGCAATATCCAAAGATTCTTACGCCAATGTTTATTATCGTCCAAAATTATTCCTCCTCTGTTTAAAGCAATTGTCTATAATAACATATACCCAAAGAAAAAATAATACCCGATTATTGCTTCATGCTAATTTTATTTACCATGAAGAATGAACAGATAATTGGTAACAATGCATAGTAATCAATTAGTGTTGATTCAAAGCTACCCTTGAAGATTAGCGCAATTAAAATGATATACAAAATATAGCAATTAGCCTTATGTGCGTTAACGAATGACTTTGCGTATATATATGTATAAATTAGAGAACCGATAATACCAGTCGAAATCAGGTTATAAACGTATTGGTTATCTACCCATATTGGATTTCCCTGCGCAAAATCACTAACGTTGAATAGATTAAATCCGAATACCTTAAAAGCCTCATTTTGGAGGAATAAACGGTTGGAAGTTAAATCGTTTAACTTCACGAAAAAGGTACTGAATTGATCATAGTAGAAAACCACCATGACCGAGGTTAAAGTCATAATTAATAGAATGAAAATTCCCAATAATGGCTTAAATGATTTGATATTCTTGTTGAATACAAGCGGAATAATTAGTAACACCATTAAGATAAATGCTACTTGTGAACTTCTTGAATCTGCATATACGAATTCAATAAAGAATCCTGTGATAAACATAAGTAAGAACCAGAATATATTACTGATTTTCTTTAAGTTTTGTAGACGTCCCGTACTATAGAAGAAAAGTAAAAATGAAATCAGAATGTATAGGCAGTACCCACCAAATGAATTAGGATGGTTAAATCCTAATGAACTTCTGATGGTGTCCCCTCTTGGAACATATACATCATATTGACTGGGAAAAATACCACAGAAAAACATTATTAAAATCGAAGCAATACAGGCAAGTCTGGTGACAAAATCGACCTTAATAAATTCCTTAAAGCTGACCGATTCACTATTCATGATTAAAAATGACAGGCAAATAATCTGAAGATTAATCGATTTAAAACCAATCATATCAAGCAAAAACAAACCAGCTAAAATGATTAGGCAACTCATTTTGAGTCGATCGTTGATGTTTAACAATAAAAGCGTGGCTTGCAAAACAATAAAAATGGCAATTCCAGCCCACCAAATCATTTTTACATATCCAGGTTCTGGAAGTTGATCAACACTATTAAATTCACTGTACATATATAGCATTGATGTAGCCATTAAAACTATATACGAAAAAAGATATAATCGTTGTTTTATTATGTCTATCGTACCCACGTTTATTCTCCTTTATTAGCTAAGTAGTCTTTAAAGGTGTCTGTGATTACCGCTTCATCATCAATCTTTCTACCAAATGCATACTCGGTATTAACGACTTTCTTTAGACGATCAACGTCATCAGTAGTAAAGACATATGGTTTACCATGACCATTAAGCCAATCGATATAACGGCTAGCCATCGCACTTGATCGAGTCATTCTGTAATCATCAGAATAGTAATCATACTTTTCAGTAAGACCTTTTGGCTTCAAATCACGCAAGATGGTTTGAATAAAGAATTCATCACCAGTAAATGTGTTCTTAAACATCTTGAAGTCCTTGAAATCAAGCACTCTTTTGACGTATTTAATGTCCATTGAGAACCAGTTACATCCCTTTTCCAATATCTTGTGCTTCAATCTATCAACACCTAGGATTGTATTGATGTATTCAAGATTCTTAATAATCATGTAGAATCTAACACCGGTCTTTAGTTTCATGTATCTAATTGGGTAATAGTACTTGGCACGGTTATAAATTTGTCTGTCGATATAATCTAGAAAACCAATTGCATATGGTTTCTTTTCAAAGTATGACTTGAAGTAATCTGGGGTCATTAATGGCATGTCGTTTGATGAAATTAGGTGGACATAATCGTAACGATGAGTATTGTAGACTTGTTCTAACATCATACGTTCAACCATTGTTTGGGTATCTGTACCCCAATAAACCTTGCGGCGATTTTTAATAAAGTAGATTTGAGAGTGAACACTCTTAAATTCTGGAATATCAAATTTCTTATCCCAATGGATAAAAAAATCAATTTCTGGATCATCTAATACATCGATGGTGTTTTGAACAATCTTGCCGTCTCCGTATCCCATAATCATAACTGCGTGTTTCATAGTTTCCTCCCAATCTTAATCTTTCAATAATGACGCTAAGTCGTCACCGTCGGTTACATTGTGCGCAAAGGCATAGTCTGAATTAACAACTTTGCCTAGTTCGTCTCTGTCTTCATCAGAGAATTGATAAGCATTTTCATCGAACCAATTAATCTTTTTAGTTTTTACATAGTTAGCGTATCTAGCTGAATCACCGTAAGCTTTCATCAAGTTAAATCGATTAGAATTCATTGTGTATTCAGGATTGTTAGTCTTTAAGTTCTTCAATGCGGTTTGCGCAAAGAAGTTCTTTGGATTAATGGTATGACGATAGTTATCAACCTTTTGTTCATCTAGTTCGGTTACATATTCTCTTGGTAGTGAGAAGTAAGGACATCCCTTTACGACATCTTCACTAGCAATTCTTTCAACACCAAACAAGTGGTTTAATAACATGCATACTTTAACGAACGGGAAAGCAGTCCATACTCTTCGATAGTTAAAGTTGTTAAATGGGTAGTAGAAAGCCAATGAATGTTGATCTTGAGAATCGGAGAATTCTACAAACCCTAATTTAACCGGTTTACTTGCGAAGTAATCCTTGAAGTATTGTTTGGTCATCAATGGAAAATCATTGGATGAAATTAAATGAAAGTATTCATAATCACCCTTCAAAGCTTGTTGAATTAGTAATTTTTCTTCTGCTAATTCAGCAAAAGTTTGAGCATGTACCTTCTTATTGCATCCCACAAAGGTTAACTTGGAGTTCTTGGCGGTTAAACTACCGTTGTTTTTAGCGTAAATATAAAAATCGATATCTTTATCATCAAGTAGATTGATTGTTTGTTGTAAAGTATCAAATCCACCATTATTCATAACAAGAATTGCTTGTCTCATTTCTTAATCAAATCCCTCTTACTATATAAGTCTTATTAATCTCTTCAATTTAGCTGGCACCAATAACTTGGCGGCTGTTAGTACATTAATATATTCATAGTAAATTGGTAAGTTAAAGTCATAAATATATTGATGCACTAATCTAATGGTATTCTTGCGATCTAAAAATCTAGTGTTAGTAAATGACTTGCTATATTTCACTAGCGGTCTCTTGATGTTGGCACCCTTATAGCCATTCTTGTATAGACGCATCCATAGTTCGTAATCTTCCACTCTTAAGTGGTTAACAGCTTCAGAATAGCCACCAACAGCTTTGATTACTGAAGCTCGCATCATAATTGATGGATGTACATAGGGATTTCTCTTAATCAAGTCGAATTCGTCTGGATGACTTGGTAAATCAGTGACTAGGCTATGATCATCAAACACTTCATCAGCGTTTGAGCCAACAAAACTATATTCAAGGTTATCTTGTAAAAATTTCAATTGAGTTTCAAATCGATCTGGCAATGAGAAATCATCATCGTCCATTCTAGCGATATAATCACCATTAGATATGCTAAGACATCTATTTAAAGACTTTTGCAGTCCCATGTTGTGCTCGTTTCTGATTAACTTCACACGATCATCTGACTTGGCAATCTTTTGTAATGTGGCATAGGTATCGTCGGTTGAACAATCATCACAAATGATAAATTCGATATCTCTGACTGTTTGTTGCAAGATTGATTCAACTGATCGACTAATCTTCTGACCACGATTATAGGTAGACATAATTACTGAAATCATTTCGTTCTCCTTAAAACTATCCCTCATAAATTCTGCTGTATCCCTGTACGAAGGAATCCTTTGAATATAGACATTCCACGTCTTTGCGTGCCATTACACCCTTATACGAGTTTTCATCTCTTTTGATGCTTGCGCATTGCTCGTCAAATTCATCAACGGTGTTAAATTTAAAACCATTAGTGTCATTAATCACTTCTGAATTACCACTAACATCGGTGACAAAGCATTTTTTTCGTAAGGCCATGGCTTCCAATAACACGATTGGAAGACCTTCCCACTTAGATGTCAAAATAAAGTTGGCATATTCTTGAATGCTTTTCATCACTTCTTGATTGGAAAGCCACCCTGTTACTTTGATATTGGATGCTGATAGTTCATCTCTCATTGGTCCATCACCGATCCAAATAAATTGCCATTCAGGGTGTCTTAAAGCGATTTGATTAAACAATTTTGGATTCTTTTGTTCGTTGATTCTACCAACTGTGTAAAACACGTTCGTCAACGTGTTAGAATCACTATTCACAAATGAATCAATGTAATCCAAATCCACACAATTATTTACATACTTAGAATTCTTATCAATCTTTTTGGCATACTTATATTCACCACTACCACAAGCGATTGTTGTGGTATTTAGCTTACTCAACAAAGATTCAATGGCGTAGTATATATTTCTTTTTAAAGGCGATTCATTACCCATCAAAAAAGAGTAACCATGTGGTGTATAGAAGAATTGGATGTTTTTCAAACTACGGAAATTGAATAGTTTGATCATTCTACCAATGGCACCAGCTTTTGATGAATTCAAGTGGACGACATCTGGTTTGACGTCCAATATCTGCTGTTTAACTTCACAGTATGCCCTGTAATCGACAATTGGACTAACAGCACGTTGGAAATTCTTTACTTCGATTAAGTTAACTCTGTTATCAAATAGCTCTCTCAAGTTATCAGGAGTTTGTTGTCTAACTCCATAAAGCAATGTAATATCATTGCCCTTTTTCGCTAGTTCATTGCATAAAAGTAGTAGGTATGAGAGGACTCCTCCGCCGAGTGACTCTACAACATACATAATTTTCAGTTTTTCTTTCTCTCTTGGCATAAAATCTCCCTGTTACTAATACGCTTCGTTTGGATAAATCATAATCCAAACCGTCTTAAAACAAATCTTCATATCTAACAAAAGACTTGCGTGTTCAATGTAATCAATATCTAGCTCTACCATTTCATCAAAGTCTAATGAATTTCTTCCGCTCACTTGCCATAGACCGGTACAACCAGGCTTGACCTTTAGGCGCTCCTTATCATGTTCACTGTATTGAGCGACTTCTTCTGGCAAAGGTGGTCTTGGACCAACAACTGTCATATTACCCAATAACACGTTGATTAATTGTGGTAATTCATCGATACTATGGCGTCTAATGAAGCACCCTACCCTAGTGACTCGAGGGTCATTGCTCATCTTAAACATGGCACCGTTAACTTCATTTTGTTCGGTTAATTCTCTTTTCTTAGCATCAGCATTCTGACACATTGATCTGAATTTGTAGATTCTAAATGGTTTTCCATCCTTACCAATTCTTTCTTGTGTGTAAAAAATGGGACCTCTATCATCTAAATAAATACAGAGTGATACCACCAATGTTAGTGGCAACGTAATTAGTAACGCAAATAAACTAGCAGCAATATCAAATAATCTTTTAACAGTAAGGTAAAAATTACTATAAATATTTGAATGCTTTTCCATTTCTATTTAACCTACCTTCTCTATTTCCCAAAAAGCTTCTTAAAGAATTTAGAAGCTGTGCTTTCTTCCTTGACTCTATCTATATTCCCTATTTCAATTGTTTCGCTGTTCCAAACCTTTTCGGCATTTTGTTCATATTGCAAGGCAAAGTCTTTGCCCTTCTTTTCTGCCAAACGGTCAAAGGCTTCCTTCATTCTAAAACGACGACCTTCCATGTTATGGGCATCGGATGAAAACATGAACCCAAGTCCAGCATCGACAATCTTGTCTGTAAAACGTTGAATTGTTGAACCAAAGCCACCAACATAACTGGTAGCGGTGATTTGAGTTAGGCATCCCTGACTAACCAAATCAAATAAGATGTCTGGCTCTTGTTGAATTCCGTGATTACGTTCCGGATGAACGATGATTGGAATAATCCCCTTCACCTTTAATTCAAAAATCATGTCTTCTGCATATTCAGGCACCCCACTATGTGGGAATTCAAGCATCATGTACTTCTTATTGATACCGTCAGCATATAACACGTCGTCTTCATCAATGTCTTTCAAAAGGTCACCATTGATGTGAACCTCTTGACCCGGACGTAACTCAATACCGATATTGTTGTCGTTAAAAGTCATTTGTAAGTTAGCGACTTCTTTTTCGATTTCTTTTCTGTGATTTATATATTCGCCATCCATGTGATGGGGAGTTAGTAGGATTTTATTGATTCCCTCTGATTTGGCTTCCCTTGCCATATCCAAGGCCATACTAATAGTCTTTGCCCCATCATCTACAGATGGCAACATGTGACAATGTAAATCAATCATTTAATAACTCCTACTTTGAATAATAGTAATAGTAATCGTTGGTGATGTTGTCCTTAGACATGTTCATCACACCACCTAGGATGTTGGCGTTAACCTTCTTTAGTTGTTCTACGGCCATCTTGGCACGTTTCTTTTCTGCCACGCCTTGTGGTAATACGAAAATAGTACCGTCAACAGTAGTAGAAACGATTGATGCATCAGTCATTGTGTTAACAGGTGGTACATCAACAATTACCAAGTCATTTGGCTTGTTAAACTTGTTGATAATATCAATAATCTTGCGGTTTCCTAGTAATGCAGATGCATTAGGTGGAATCGGACCACTGGTAATTACGTTTAAGTTATCAATTGAAGTGTATTTGATAGTGTCTTCAATTGTTGAGTTACCAGATAAGATTGTTGATAATCCCTTTTGGTTGCTGACGTTAAAGCTTTTGTGAACCGTTGGTCTTCTCATATCAGCATCGACTAAAACAACGTTTCTACCTTGCTTGGCGTAAGTAACGGCTAAGTTAGCACTGAAAGTAGACTTACCTTCTGAAGGATCACTTGAGGTCACCATAATGCTCTTTAGTTCACCATTGATGTTGGCGAATGAAATATTAGTCATTACAGTTCTGAATTGTTCAGATACTGATGAAGTTGGGTACAATTCAGCAACCAAATTAACCCCGAATTTGGAACTGTCATCATTTAATTTTTTCTTTGGACTCTTATTAAATAATCCCATTACACTCTTCCTTTATTTCTTAATTTGTTTACTGATGGTTTGCATGTCAATATCACTGATTGTTCCTAGGTTAATAAGACCCAAGTCCTTTTCGATAAAGTCAGTCGTAGATATTGTTTTATCGTTGAATTCACTCAATAGTGCTAAGAACATTCCTAAGATAATACCAACCAGTGCACCGGCTAGTAGGCTAATCCCCTTCTTAGGGAAGATTGGCTTCTTAATTTCTCTAGCCTTTGAAATAATTGAGACGTTATTGACATTCATAATGTTCTTGATTTTTGATTTGAATGTAGAAGCAGTAACGTTAGCGATTCTAGCTGCTTGCTTTGCATCGTGAGAAGTAACGTTAATATTAATAACTTGTGAATTTGTGTCAGTTGAAACGTTTAATTCACTGTCCTTATAAATCTTGTTACCAACCTTATGCTTTACTGAATTACCAACTGTTTGACTGCTCAAAATACTCTTATATGTATTAACTAGTTGCAAGTCGGTAGATTGAATTTGTTGTTGTTCAGCTGCTTGAGCGTCACGATCCAATCTTTGGCTAACGATAATTTCTGATGTCGCTTGGTATTTTGGTTTAACGACAAAAAATACTCCGATTGCAAAAACCAATACTGTAATTACAACCGTAGTAATTATCAATTTGATATGTTTAGACAAAATGCGAAAGATTTTGTTTAATTCTTCTAAAGAATTAGTTTCTTGTTTCTCCACTATAAAGCACCCTTCTATTAGTTATTTTAAATGTCTTCATTAAGTAAACTATAAACAATTGTTCATTATATCACCTTAAAATCGCTAGAAAAGGGAACTTGACAAATATAACTGTAGTCTAATTAAGATTTAAACGTTTTATAACTCAATTTAAATTTTCCCTTTTGAACAAATGTATAAAAAAAGATACGACAAAAATGTCGTATCTTTTTTATTTTTTATTTAATCTTTTAAACTTTCGTTGATTAGGCTAGAAATTCTGTTTTGTTCAGTACCAGAAACATCTTGGAATGATACGCCGTCTAGCATTTCACCAGTTCCATGTGCGTAATCACTCTTAATGTTTTTATTAGTCCCTCTGTAATGCAATGCTAATTGAAGCATGTCGCTCATGGTCAAATTAGTTTTCAAGTTATGAGAAATTGAGTTCAAAAAGTCAGAATTAATCACTGTTTTGTATGAGATAGCCTTCTTCATTAGGGCCTCCAATACTAATCGTTGTCTACCTTGGCGACCATAATCACCTTGTGGATCTTGATATCTCATGTTGGAGAACCATATTGCTTTGTTTCCATCCATGTGTTCTAACTTACCCTTAGTGTAGTGTTGACCTTCATAGCTAAAGGTTAACGGAGAAACAACATCAACTCCACCAACTTGATCGATGGCCTTCTTAAGTCCACCTAGACTCAAAGTAACGTAATAGTCGACTGGAATGCTGAAGTGACTTTCGACAGCATTAATTGCTTCTTTGGCACCACCATAAGTGTAGGCAGCATTAATTTTTGATGGTGAGTATTGTGGGAAATCAGGTAAATTAACCTTCATATCACGTGGGATACTTACCATTGTGGTTGTATTGGTCTTTGGATTTAAGGTCACAATCATCATACTATCTGTACGACCCTTGTCACTTCTGCCATCAAAATCGGTATCGGTACCCATAAATAGTAATGATACTGGTTTTTCAGACTTCAAAAGTGAATCGGCATCCCTAACCGTCTTTGCTCCAGAAGGTTGATATACTGCATCGGCAGTCTTCTTAACTGTATGGTAAGCAGCAAATGCACCTACTCCCAATAATACAATCAATAATCCAATAATCCATAAAACAACTTTTTTCCAAGTCTTCATGTGTTTCTTGGATGTGTTTTTGTTGTTTCTTCGACTCATGTTTTCGTCGTTATTCAAAACACTCACTCTTTTCTTTCATAATTAATATTCATAATTTCCGTGAACAATTATACATCAATAATTTTTGCATAATCCACTTAACTCTTAATTCTATATGCCTATAATTACAAATTCAAGACTGGAAAAATCATGTAGATACCAAAAGCCATGACAATTAATGAAAGAATAATTACGATTTTTTTGTAAATTCCCTTCATTTTGTATCGATCTGGCAACGCTTTGGTTTCAAGCATTAATAAGAAACCAAGCACAATTGGTACCATCAAGGCGTTAATTACTTCGACCGTAATCGCAATTGAAACTAAGTCCTCGTTAAATAATACCAACAAGGCACTGATGATTAATACCAGTGAATACATTGAATAAAAACCTAAGTTGGAACGATTAATTCGTTCGTTTAAACTGTGTTTCCAATCCAATACCTCTGTCATCCCCCATGTTCCGGCTAAAACAACAACGATGGCAGCAACCAGTGCCCCACCTAGGATACTAGATCCCATAATCGCTTTGGCGGGTGCCATTCCGATATATCTACCAATTGAGGTTACCAAGTCACCAACCGTTTCTTCGGTGGCATGAAGTTTACTATGAAAAACGGTCGCGGCAAATAATACGATGAACCCAATCATAATCCCCTGGGTAATGAATGTTCCCACCATTGTATCTGTCTGTTCCTTTTTAATCATGTGACGTTTTAGGCCCTTATCGACTACCGCACTTTGTTGGTAAAAAATCATCCATGGCATAATTACCGCACCAACGTTTGCGGCTACCAAATATACATAACCATCATCATGGATTGGAATTGATTGAATCCCAGTCATGATGGAGTCCATGTTTGGATGAACCATGAAAATTCCGATGATAAATGTTAATTCAAACAAACCAAAGATAATCCCAATCTTTTCAACACGACGGTAACTACCTAAGAAGGCAATTAAGATGAGAACAAACGTACTTAGTGGAACGGTAATCCATTTGGAAATACCAAACAATTCACCAACTCCGGCAATCCCGATAAACTCGGTCAAAAGCGCTCCAATGGTTGAAATCATTAAGGTAATCGCCGAGACATATGCCCAGAATTTACCAAAGTATTCGCGGATCAATTCACCATGACCCTTCTTTGTGACAATTCCCAATCGAACCGTCATTTCTTGCACCATAAATAGAATTGGAATTAACAACAACTGAGGTAAAATCATGGAATAACCATAACTAGCACCGGATTGTGCCGCCGTAATTAAGCACCCTGCATCGGTATCGGCGAGCATAACAATCAACCCCGGGCCAATCACAATTAACCACTTTTTCAGCTCCAACCAGAACCGTTTCAAACGGTTGCTCGAAGTGTCGTTAATTTCTGAATCTATTCTTTCTTTCATCAATAAGTATCCTTTCAATTTATTTATCTCTCTCAACAGTCAGGATATTCAATTGTACAAAAAAATTTTCCAATAAAAAAGGGTTGTTATTTTTCATAACAACCCCTTTATCTATTTACTTGAACTTTGATCAACGTTATCAAACAATCCATAGAACAGCTTTTGATTATCTTTTCCTAGGATTCTTGCAACATTGAAATTTTTTATATAAACACGTTTATTAATTGATTTAATATAGACAGTTTTTTCAACAATCGAATTTGGACTTTGGTTTGGATTTAGATGAATCACATTATTTGGATTTTCCTTATATTGTTCAACCGAATCCGCTAAATTGTAGCTAGGCATGATGTAATTATTAAACTGATTACTGCCTAGGAAACCAACATTCATTCCGATAATGATGGTTAGTCCCACTGCTAGTATCGATGTCGTGAAGTAGTTGGACAAACGACTAAGTGGCTTCTTCATCATTTGGGACACAATCGTCATCATGAAGAAGATTGCCACTGCGTATGCTGGATAAGCGTATCTAGCAATGTAAATTGGTCTTACCGCCACTGAAATTGCAATTCCAGTCAAAGTGGTTAGAACAAATGTCAACAGTACAATGGTTAGTGTTGATTTAAACTTCTTTGACATATTTAGATATGCCCAAATCGTTGGATAGATTAGCAATACCATAAAGGCAATCGCATAGTATTGGCCACCATTATCGGTAAAAACATCCGCAAATAAGTTCACAAAATTATTGATAATGTTTTCGACGTTTACTGGTGGAATCCAGTAGGAAGATGACACCTGTTGGGCTTGTGCAAATGCGACAACTCCCCATGGAATAAACATCACTAAAAACACGATAATCCCACGTAAGATGGCGTTTCCGTCGTATCTATTAAATTGAAATTTAACGAAGTATAAGAACAGCATCCATCCTGCTGCCACAGCCGCAAAGTAATGGGTATACGATGCAAACGATGCAAAGATAACCGCTAAGAAAATGTGACCAATCTTCTGCGAATTATCGTAGTGCTGCAATTGATTCAATACTAACGCTAAGAACAACGCTGCTAAAGCGTACATTCTAATCTGCGTAGAATATCTCATAATACTTGGTGCTAGGAAGAATCCCGCCCATTGAATGGCGTTGGCACCTGGAACGCCCAAGTTTTTCACCGTCTTGGATAGTGTTAAAAACGTTAAGACTGCTAATATGTATGAAAATAATCGCGCAATAATGACCTTCGTGAAGAACGAATTCGTCCAAAAAGCAGTAATACTCAAGAAGAATCTTAATGCTATATAGTAAAACGGTGGATGCACATCCATCGAATCCAGTCTGATTATATCCCCGTAATTATGTCCTACCAATGCCATCGTGAAACTTTCATCACGCCAAATTGTTGGGTGCATAAAAAATAACATGTATGCAATTGATATTAAAAATAGACCCAATGTAAGTTTGGCCTTCTTGTTCATCAGACAATCACACCTCTTTATTTATTACTACTAATTATATCAGAGCTGAGAAGGTGTGTCTTTTTTGCCACATAATTATTGCACAATCAAAATCTGTTGGATGGATAATACCATTTCACCATCTTCAGTCATAATTGTAACCTGGCTAGGTTGTAGGTTCATTACAAGTCCGTTTATTACGCTCTTGTTTCCATCATAATTAACATAGGTGATCTCTGTTTTAGCATGGTTTTCGCCCTTATGTTCCAATTCCTCGTGAACACTTTGAAAATCCATATACATAAAGCTATCATCAAAGGCTTCCTTGTGCTCTTTTCTAAGAGCACTGACGTGATCAGAAAGCATAAATCCTTGCCACTTTAGCATCCCTCTGTCGTGATAGTAATAGTCAAAGAAGTTTTGCACTGTATTGTCGTCAATGTGGTGATTTAACAACTTTATCCGACCTTTCTTTTGGGACGTTGAATGTAGGAATTACGACTGTCCCATTTAATGCCTTCGAATCCAGTGAACACGATGGTTAACTTTAGGTCCTTTTCGATTAGGTTTAAGATTTCCTCCAAGTCAGCAATCCAAGTACTTTCCACGTGGTGCAATGGTGTTACTCGCGTGATGTGACCTGGTTTGTATCTAATCATGTAGAAATTAAATTGATGGTCGTAATGATCAAATACGACTTTAATTCTGTATTGAACGTTATATTCACGCTTAAATAATGGTTCTGCTCTATCTAGTATTAATTTTGCTGTTTGTTGATTAGTCATATGCATTTCCTCCATTGTGACCACCTACTAATCCGGAACGTTTTAACATTGTGCCACCCTTTTCTAGACTGTGACCTTTAAAGATGGCAGTGGCGCCAAACTTGTCCCTGATTTCATCTGCTACTTTATCGACTTTTGATTTCTTAATTTGCACCTCTGGATCGGCAAAAATGTCTAATTGTTGAGCATTACTGCTGCTTAATCTGGTATATGAGACACCGACATTTCTGACCCTTTCGCCGTGCCAATACTTATGGAATAAATCCATGACTGCTCCAACCAATTCACGGTTATCCGAAGTCGTGGTAATTTTTTGTTCGTGTGAAATGCTGGTTCGATCGCTGCCTTCACTTTCCGCGTACGAAAAGCCGAGGTAAAGATGAACACAGCTGGTTTGTTTCTTTCTGTGGCGTAAACGAGATGCCACTTGTTCGGCGATTTCAGTAATAACGACTTCTAGTTCGTGTTGGTCCTTGTAGTCCCTTGGTAGTACCTGGGAATTGGACAAGCCCTTATCCTTGATTGGCACCTTTTGATCTAATTGAGCACGGTCAATTCCCCACGCAATCGCAAAAAGTTGGTAGCCCATCACACCTAAGTGCGCCTTTAATTGATATGGATCTGTTCTCGCCAATTCACCTAGGTTATGAATCCCTAGTTTGGCTAGGTTTTCAGCGGTATGTTTACCAATACTCCAAATCTTATCGATGGGTTCAATTGGCCAAACATTCTTGGCAAAAGTGTCATAGCTTAATTGGCCGACTAGGTCCTTATTGTGTTTAGCAAACAAGTCCAACGCTAGCTTGGCTTGCACTGGATTGTCACCAATTCCCACGGTCGTATATAGACCAAGGCGTTGTCTGACCGTCTTTTGAATTTTTCTGGCTACTTGGGCAGGACTATCGCCGAACAATTGCCATGTGTGGGTCAAATCCAAGATGGTCTCGTCGATTGAGTATGGAAAACAGTGTTCTTCATCGGCGAACTCATGGAAAATTTTATTGATTGCCAAGTTCTTTTGAATGTACAAATTCATCCTTGGAGGAACCACAATTAATGAATCATCCCAAGGCAAATCACGCTTTCTAGTCACGTTCGTAATGTGGAATCGTCTCTTAGCTGTCGGAGACGATGCTAAGATTAATCCACCGTTGGTATTGTCTTGATCAGACATCACCACTAAGCTAGCCGTCAGTGGATTTAAACCTAATTGAACGCACTCAACACTGGCATAAAACGACTTATTATCAATGACCATAAAGACCCCTTTGGGTTCATTTGAATAATCCATTTTGGGTTCCTCCTTTCAGTAAAATATATTATACGAACAAATGTTCTTTTTTGCAAACAAAAAAACAGACCGTTTTACGATCTGTCGTCATAAGCCTTTTTAATGAATAAACACTGTAACAAGTGTTATTAAACCAAAAATAACTCCCGGAACATTTGAAATAATTAAAGGCCAATCTTTGTAGGTCTTAAACCAACCATATAGGGTCCACAAGGTAGCGTTAATAGTGGCCACGAATGGTTGGATTGGGCTAACTGGGTTACCAGAAAAGTTTTGCATAATTTCTGGAATGTAAGCAATGTACATTAGTGATGAAGTAAAGATAGCCACTTTACTCATAATTTTTAGATTACGAATTCGTTTGTCAGAAACTTCTCTTCGTTGATTTTTTGGAACATAATTATCAATCTTCATTGTATATATCTCCTCTATGCATACTGAAAAATTGACAGCTATTATTTGGTTTATAGTATATTAATATTATATCACTGTCGTTTCAAGAGGTTTATTAAGAAAAGTATAAAATTGATTAATGTATAAATATTAGGAGAGAGTACATGAATTTAATGAATTTAATTAAATTACTAAATAGTTACGGAACTTTATTAACGATATTTTCTAGCACAATATTATTCTTCGTTGGTAAAAAAATAAGTTTCACACAAAAAATGAATCATCGTAAAGAAATAATAGATTTCTTTACTGGTGTCATTATTAAAAAGGGTAAACATCTCTACCCTGAGGTAACATTAAAAAATGTAAGGATGCAAAACGAAAAGAACTATTTATCATCCGCTACTGATAATCGTTTTATATTTGGAAAGGGATTCTTCGAAGTAAAGATGGAACTTTATGAACCTGGCATGGAAAGTTTATATTTTATCCATGAATCAATAGACCTTAATGATAAAAGTAATATAGCCTATATTCTAACTGTCCCATACAAGAACATAAAATTCTGCAGCTGCGATCCAGATGATGGACTATCTTTGTATGTAAAACGTCCCCTATTTAGATTTCCATATAAAAATGCTTATACATGCATCATAGAACACGGCCAACTTATACTAACAAAAAACAGTAAACATAATAAGAAAGTAACAAAAAGATTGAGACGCTTTTTCGCATTCAAAAAATATTAAGTTGACTTTTTTCTAATCCAGTTTTAATATAATGACAAATAAACGATTGCGATGAGAAAGTTGAGTAATAACTGACATCAACCAAAGCGAGCTTCGTCTGGTGAAAGGAAGCGTTGATCAGGTTACGAAAATCCCTTTCGAGCGATGTACTGAACAAAAAGTAAAGTGCATGGGGAGCGCCCCTTACAGCGTCAGCGTATGTTAGTACGTCAAGGTAGCTTTTTTAAGCTACGAATGTAAGGTGGTACCGTGTCGAATGACGCCCTTAGTCTAATTGTAAAGTTAGATTAAGGGCGTTTTTTTGTGCCCCGCAATCAGTTAATTAATACATAAAAAAGGAGATGATGGCATGGATAGTCCGATTGACATTTTACACATAGCGATTCAATTCAAACACATACAATTTTTAAAGGAGATTTTTTATGGAAGACTTAAACAAAAAGCCATTATCAGTAAAACAATATTTAGTCGTCAGTTCACTGTTATTCGCACTATTCTTTGGTGCTGGTAACTTAATTTTCCCACTTCACTTAGGCCAACTAGCTGGTGCTCATTGGTTCACCGCCATGCTTGGTTTCTTATGTACAGGAGTGGTATTACCCTTACTATCAGTTCTAGCCATCAGTGTGACTCGTTCAAAGGGTGTCTATGACATTGGAACCCCACTGGGATCAACATTTGCATTGGTATTCATGGTATTAATCCACGCTACCATCGGACCTTTATTTGGTACCCCTCGTACCGCTACCGTTCCTTTTGCAGTCGGTGTTCAACCATTACTACCAAGTAACTTTATGCACTATGGTTTGCTAGTATTCTCATTTCTATTCTTTCTAGCCGCATTCCTTCTTTCATACAAGGAATCATCAATCATGGCTAGTGTTGGTAAACTATTGAACCCTATCTTTTTAGTATTACTATTCGTAGTATTCTTCTTGGCATTTCTACATCCAATGAGCTCAGCAGGTATCCAACCGGTCACCGCAGCTTATCAAAGTGGATCATTCTTCAATGGTTTCTTGGAAGGTTACAACACCATGGATGCCCTAGCCGGACTTGCCTTCGGTGTCACTGTCGTAACCGCCGTTAACCAACTTGGTAAGACTAACCCACTTAGCAACGCCAAAGTAACTGCCAAAGCCGGTTTCCTAGCCGAAGCACTAGTCGGATTAATCTACGTTGTCCTAATCTGGTTGGGTGCCACTACCCTAGGTCATTTCAAGGCATCAGCAGATGGTGGTGTTGCCTTTAACCAATTAATGACTTACTACCTAGGTGCAACTGGACACGCACTACTAGCCACACTACTAACCCTTACATGTCTAACTACTGCGATGGGATTAGTTGCCGCATTCGCCCAAGATTTCCACAAACATTTCCCAGCATTAAGCTACGTTCAATGGTTAGGACTAATGTGTGCCGCATCATTTCTAACTGCTAACTTTGGACTAGATACCATCATCCAATGGTCAACTCCAATGCTAATGTTCCTATACCCATTCGCAATGGTATTAATCCTACTATCAGTATTCTCACCACTATTCAAACGTGATTCAGTCGTCTACTTCTGGGTCGTATTATTAACCACTGTGCCAGCATTGATGGACATGTTAGCATCATTTCCACCAGTCGTATCACAAAGTGCATTTGCCAAAATGGTCGGCAACTTCCAACAAAGTTATCTTCCATTGGCATCAATCGGAATGGATTGGGTACCATTTGCGGTCGTAGGTTTACTACTTGGCCTAATGTGTCACTGGTACAAAAATAAAAAATATTTACAAACCGTTACAGACTAACGTTTAAACAAACAATCAGAGTTGAGCGAAATGTTCAACTCTTTTTTTATTGTTCAAGAGTGATAACATACTTAAGTAAGAAAGGAAGTGCTATTTTGAACAGTAAAAAAGTAATCATTTCTGTTATATCAATTGTTGCTGTTTTAATCCTAGGAACAGTGGCGTTTGCATCAGTTAAAAATAACGATCAAACCCATAATACTGCTGAATCAAGCAGCTCAAAGGCAACAAGTTCTACTGTATCAACTAGCAGTAGTTCATCTTCTATGTCATCTAGTTCAAGCAGCAAAAAAGAAACTGCTAAGAAAAAAGAACAACCAAAGCAATACACTATTCCAATTCCTGCTAGTCCAATCTACAAACCAATCACCCGTGATTTCTACGGTGACTGGTACTACGGTAATCAAGCCAAGATTCAAGTCGGCGACTACATCTTTAGGGGTGATCATCCAACCGACCCAGTATCTGGTCCAGGTCCATTGGTAATGGAAAGATACCGTACAACTAACGCCGTGTACATCAGATCATTATATGAAATCAACACATACTGGCCTGCTACACTTAAGGTTAATGGTGACGAAAGTTATAATGTCATGGTCACAAGTAACGCCGACAAGTTCACTGATTTCAAGATCTACACATCGGTTCCTACCAAGCAACCAATTAAGGAATACGTCTTTAAACAAAGTCATCCTGAATTAGTAGACAAGAAATTCATTTCTACTGATGAATTAGATTCTCTAAAATAAAATTTGACTTTCATAAATTTTGCTGATATATTTTTTATATTCAATAAATCAGTTTAAAAAAGCGATGAAAAAGCAGAGTAACAATTCGGCTAGTTCAAGAGAGTCCCTACTTTCTGGAAACGGGATAACTACTAAATTGCGAAAGTATCTTTGGAGCTATATACCGAAATCCGTTGGAGAGTAACGTATATTGGGTACACCCATTACAGTGTTAGCGTATGTTAGTACGTGAAGTGGCTAGACTATTTGTCTAGCAATTAAAGGTGGTACCGTGCACAAAGCACCCTTGGTTCAATACGAGCTAAGGGTGCTTTTTTATTGCTTTAAAAAAAGGAGATGATGGTTATGAAAAACGTTGTGAGTAGTTAGCACATATAACAAATCAAGAACACAATTATTAAAGGAGCGCTTATTATGCAAGACGAAATCAAAGACATTAATACAAAACCATTGTCAATCAAACAATATCTAATCATCGGTTCAATGCTATTCGCACTATTCTTCGGTGCGGGTAACCTAATCTTCCCAATTCACTTGGGTCAATTATCAGGTGCCAACTGGGTACCTGCCATGCTAGGTTTTCTAGCTTCCGGGGTATTATTACCACTACTTTCAGTTCTATCAATCAGTATCTCTCGTGCCAAGGGAGTATACGACATTGCCAAACCACTGGGACCAGTATTTGCAATCATTTTCTTGGTATTAGTTCATTCAACATTGGGACCATTGTTTGCCACACCTAGAACTGCCAGCGTTAACTTCACAGTTGGGATTCAACCATTCATCCCTGATCACTACATCAAACTAGCAATGTTTATCTTCACCGCACTATTCTTCATTGCTACATTCTATCTATCATATCGAACATCAAGTATCATCGATAACCTAGGTAAGATTTTAAACCCATTATTCTTGGCACTATTGTTCCTAGCCTTCTTATTGGCATTCTTACATCCAATGGGTGCTGCTTCAGCACAACCAGTTACCCAAGCTTACCAACACCAATCATTCTTCAATGGTTTCTTGCAGGGTTACAACACCATGGATGCATTGGCTGGTTTAGCCTTTGGGGTTACCGTTGTTTCCGCTGTTAACCAACTAGGAAAGACATCTCCTAAGTCAAATGCAAAGGTAACTGCCAGAGCCGGTCTAATCTCCGAAGCATTGGTTGGAATCATCTACATCATCCTAATCTGGATTGGTGCCACTTCATTGAACCTATTCAAGATTAGTACTGATGACGGTGGAACTACTTTCAACCAATTCATGGGTCACTACTTAGGAATTACCGGCCACGCCTTACTAGCAACATTGATGACTCTAACCTGTGTTACCACAGCCGTAGGACTTGTTGCTGCGTTCGCCCAAGATTTCCACGAACACTTCCCTCGTTTCTCATACCACCAATGGTTAGCATTTAACTGCTTCGTATCATTTATCATTGCAAACGAAGGTCTATCACTTATCATCACTTGGTCAACTCCAGTATTGATGTTCCTATATCCATTTGCAATTGTATTAATCATCCTAGCACTATGCTCACCACTATTTAAAAAGGATAGAAACGTTTACCTATTCACCATTATCTTTACTCTAATCCCAGCATTCTTCGATATGTTGGCAGCCTTTCCACCAGTTATCTCAAACATCTCTTTCATCCGTGCATTAATCAATGCGGAACAAAAGATTTTACCGTTTGCCTCAATTGGTATGGACTGGGTAATTCCAGCTATCGTTGGTGCCATCATCGGATTAATCATCTGCAAGACTTCCGGTCATAAGGAAGCCAAAATTTAATAAAAACTTAACGGCTATCCACTGGGGGTAGCCGTTTTATTTGCGATAAAAAGTGCTAAAATAAAGTTGTATAAATTACGTGGAGGCGCAATATGAAAAAATTATCAATTATTGGATTTGCTTTATTAGCAGTTGTAACACTTAGCGCATGTTCAAATTCCAAGACTAAGCAAGAAGCGGATCAATCAACTAAACCCACTAAGTACGTTAAATTAATAAACGAAAACAACCAAACTAAACTGGTCACTAAAAAAGGTAGCATTACTTTCTACAAGACCTATCGTGGTACTAGCTACGATAACAATGGTAAGAAACGTTTCGACATGGCTCTATACAGTTTCAAAGCCACTAACAATTCAGATAAGATGTTAACCGCTGGCCAAATCGTAAACAACACTAAACTACTAGCTTCAGCTAAGGTTGATGGTAAGGACAAGAAGCTAGATCAACCACTTGCCTACTCATCTGCTTACACCAACAAGAATGCCAATGAACAAGCCAAATTGAATCGCTATGAACAAAGTTGGGAAAACGAACCCATTCGCCCACATCAAACAATTATCGTAACTAGTCCAGATGCCTTTCAATTGGTCGATAAAGGTAACAACGAAGATATACTGGTAGTTACTCAAGACAACTACACTAAGAAATCCGTTATCAGTCAAAAGCACAACAAACTATCACTATCACAAATTCACACTAAGAAAGTTAATAAAGCTATCGACATCGTGAAGTAATAAAAAAACGTTGAGAAATTAATCTCAACGTTTTTTATTTTTGCGTATATATAATTAGAAGTTAACTGATGGTGCGTTTTGAGCGTTTGAATCAGCTGTGAAGTAGTTAACCTTCTTGTGACCAGTCATTCCAGCAACAATTGAACCTGGGAACTTAACAATCTTGTCATTGTAAGCCCTAGCTGCTTGGTTGTATCTGTTTCTTTCAACACTGATACGGTTTTCACTACCTTCTAGTTGAACCATTAATGTTTGCATGTTTGAGTTAGATGCAAGGTTTGGATATGCTTCCTTAATTGATCCAACCAAGATGTTCAATGAACGTTCTTGAGTGTTCAAGGCGTTTACCTTATCGGAAGTTGAACTGGCATTATTGTATTGGTTCTTGGCGTTGTAGTATTGAGTACGCGCCTTAGTGATGTCGCTGTATACTGATTTTTCTTGTTTTTGTTGACCCTTAACGGCGTTAACCAAGTTAGGGATTAAATCAGCACGACGTTGTAGGACTGTTTGGACTTGACCTAATTGTTCTTCAACGCCTTGTTCACTGGTAGCCATGCTGTTAGCAGACTTGATGAAGCCACCAATTAAAGCAAATAATAAAACGACAACAACTGCTAGTGATATGAACCAGCCTTTTTTGTAAAATGGTTTATTTTCAATCATAATTTATCTCCTTAATTTAAATTGAGGAACCTCCGCCCCCAAAGTTTCCGCCGCCTCCAGACGAGCTAAATCCACCTGATGATCCACCACCAAATGAACCGCCTCTACCGGAGCCACCTAATCCACCGAGCAATGCGCCTAATAAGAATGCATCTCCGGAATCATAGCGACCACCGCCGCCACCGCCATTACGGTGGTTATCGTCGTCATCGCCATTACTCTTTAATACCCAGATGGCAGTTCCAATAATAACTAAAATCACGAGTGCCAATAAAACACCGGCAAATGTGTTGTTATTATTTTTCTCTGCCTCTGCCTTGGCGTCATTTAATGACTTGTTGGCATAGCGCTTGTCTAGAATAGTGGATACCTGGTTAAAGGTATTTTGCAATCCTTGGTTAATCTCATCGTTGCTGCTTGATTTCAACAACGACTTGTTAGCCTGTAGGATTTGGTTGGTGGTAGCATCTGGTAGGATGTCTTCAACACCGTATCCGGTGGAGATACGGACATTGTTCTTACCACCGTTTTGGGCAAATAGGATTAATACCCCATTGTCCAAACCTTTCTTACCAAATTTCCATCTAGCGTTGTCTAGCAAGCTATCGGAATAGCCGTCAATATCTTGATTCCCGGTACTTTTCACGGTCATCATGACAATTTGAGGTTGTGTTTTAGTTTTTTGATATTCTTTTTCTTTATTAATTACCAATTGTTTTGTCTTATCAGTCAATATATTGGCATAATCATCAACAACATACTCTTTGGTAGGTGTTGGATTGGTGCTTTCTGCATGCGTTGTAACTGGTACAAACCACATCAAAGCAACCAATGGCAAGACAATCGAAGCCAGCCATTTCAGTCTTTTCAATCTATCTCCTCGCTTCCCCCTTTTGATTAGCTTCAATATTACATAAATCCATATTAATAGTAAAGTTTTTTATTTTCGCAAAAATGATTATAATAGATATATAAATTCAAGTCAGGAGTTTTCAAATGGACGCTATTGAATTGGGTAAAGACAAAGCCCAACAATTAAATAAATTCATCGAATTAGCTACACAATGTATCGATGACAATAAAAGAGACGACGCCATTTCTTTACTAAGCTCTGCTATCTCACAATACCCAGCAGGGGTTATGACTACTGAAGAAATCGAAGGAAAAATTCCAAGTCGTTCTGAAATTTTAACTAAACTAGGAATTATTTTTACAGAATCCGGCTCATCATTAGATCCAACCGGAGTACATCTATTTCAACAAGCAATCTTATACGATAGCAAGTACGTGGCTGCCAACTATTACTTAGGTAAAATCCTAATGAATAACGGCAACATTGCCGAAGCAAACGAACTAATGGAACGCGCCTTGAACAACAGTGTTGAAGGCGATCGTTTCTATGGTCCAGCTCAAAAGGCAATCGAAGAAATGACCGATATGACTGACAGCAAGGATCCAATCTTTGCTACCGACTACCTTATCGGTCAATCAATGTCACACGCTCTAATCGATAGTCCCATCGGAACATTCAAGAAGATGAGCTTTGACAAGATTGAAAACAAATACGATGCAAATGTTCAAATGTTTCCAACCGATGCCACTACCGAAAAGCTAAACGGCATTCGTGAATTCAACTCTAACCACGGGTTTGAACAAACCAGCTTCGAAGAGTTCCTACCAGCCCACCTACCATTGTTCGAAGAACACAATCATCTTTCATTAATGCTAGGCGAAGGATATACCCTAATCGACATGGGAGCGGAAATTTATGACGTTTGTGGTCTAAACATCGAACCTCAATTGACGTTTACATTCTACAAACTAATTAATAATGAAACAAACTGCTACTCATACCTATTATTAGCCGGTAAGAGTCCATTGGAATTAAAGGATCGACAACTAAGCGCAGACGAAAAATTTGAATACGACACCCGTATTTTTGACGTCTACAAGAATAAGATTTTCTTTGATTCAGACAATATGATTAAGTTCTCTCTTGCACTAGCCAAGGACTATTTCAATGATGATATTACATTGGATAACATCAAAAACAAGTCCATCAACGGTGTTAAGGATGAAACATTTAACCAATTACTAGAAATTCATGATGACTTCAACATTAACGATTCACGTGTTCGAATCATCATCGATACAGATATCAAAGCATAATAAAAAAGCTACCAATAATTGGTAGCTTTTTTTGTGATTATTAAGCGTCAGCTTCCACTTTTTCAGCGTAAGCTTGTTCTTCCTTCATTAAACGTTTCTTTTCGCGTTCGTTGAACCATGGAGAAACAGTGAAGGCTAGGATATCGTTAGCAACGTAAATTGCTGAGTTAACAAACATCGCAAGAGTTGCTGATCCTTCTCTGAATGTGATGAACCATAGAACGACTTGGGCTAGACCTGAAGCTAACCACCAGAAGTATTGGTTGTTGTAACGTAGGAAACAGATGATTCCGGCAGTTAAACAAACAGCAAAACTAAAGGCATCGTAGAATGGACGTGGTTCGTTAGTAAGTGCTTTGATTGCGAAACCAGAAATTAGGTAAACGGCTAGAGTGAAGATAATTGAAATTGCCCAACTCTTAGCAGTGAACTTTCTAATCTTTGAAACCATGTTCACGTTCCAGTCTGTACTTAATAGCACTGGAATGTCTAATGTAATAACGTATGCTAATTGTTCACCGATACTTAAGTAGTTCTTTGCTGAGAAACCAACAATGATGAAACAAATTGCTGATAGAATTCCCAACACCCCGTTAACTGACTTAGCAGCGTTAATTGCAAGGACACATAGTACCCCTAAGGTAGTACCGATGAAAGTTAAAATTGAAAGCCATGTAATTGGTGCATTTACCAATGTCATAACTTGAGCACCTAAACTAAAGAAGAATAAGTAGTAATTTTGTTGTGGCCAACCCTTTAGTTGGTGGGCCAAAAATTTAAAATAAGCTGACACAATGAAAAACCCCTATCTCTATATTTGGAACCTAAAATATGTATGCATACAATATATAGTGTTCTTTCTTAAAAACAACACTATATATACTACCATGCTCAATATTTTTTGCAAGGGTCTCAAAAGTCGAGATAGGGGTCAAATTACCGAAATTACAGTAATAATTAAATATTAAATTTTTTATTTTTATTTTTGAAACTATCTGTGGTTATTTTGCGTCAATTACGACAGAACCAGCTAGTGTGCTGATCAACATAAACACAATAATTCCGACCGCGGAATCGTCAAATAGTTTTACTGACAGAATCACTGAAATTAATAGCACCAAAAAGAAGATGATTGATTCTAACAATTGGTTACTTGATTGCTTTTGCACGTGGAAAAGAAAATAAACCACCCTGTTAGCCCTGTTAAACAAGACTACCAAGAAGTATACCAATAGTAATAACAATCCAGTCAGAAACCAGTTAAATTTAAGCAATTCTGACACCAAAACTACGATGGATAACGGCATCCATAAGACAAGTAGTTCAGCGATAAAAAATCTTAAGTCTATATGCATGATATATTGCTACTCCTACATAATATGTATATTCTATTGTATCATTTGGATAATGTTTTCGGTAGTAAGAGCTAAGGAAAATGGCTATAATTATCGTATATTCTAATAAAAGGACTTGATATGATGGAATTTCGCATTGAACACGATTCATTAGGTGAGGTTAAAGTCCCTAAAGACGCTTTATTTGGCCCCCAAACGCAACGTAGTCTACTTAATTTTAACATTGGTCGTACCATGCCAATGGAAGTTATCTATGCACTTTTGAAGATTAAAAAAGCCGTCGCTTTTGTTAATCACAACAATAAAACACTAGATGATGAAAAGTATATCGCCATCAATGAAGCAATCGATAAATTAATTGATGGCGATTATAAGGATGCCTTCCCACTTCACGTTTATCAAACTGGTAGTGGAACTCAGACCAACATGAACGTCAATGAAGTAGTAGCAAATATGGCCAACCAACTACATCCAAACGCCCATGTTCATCCAAATGATCACGTCAATCAATCACAAAGCTCAAATGACACTTTCCCTACTGCCATGATGATGGCAGCATATCAAGCCACCAATAGTGTCATTAAAACAGTTAAAAACTTAATCGCATCATTTGATAAGAAACAAACTGAGTTTGCATCAATCATCAAGATTGGCCGTACCCACCTACAAGATGCTACCCCTATTACAGTAGGCCAAGAAATCAGTGGTTGGAAATCAACACTAGAACACGACGTTGTGACGCTAAACGCCATCAAACAATCATTACTAGAATTACCAATCGGTGGAACCGCCGTCGGTACTGGTCTAAACACCAAGCGCGGATTTGACCAAGACGTTGTTGAGACCATCAATCATAACGAAAAAACCAACTACAAAGTGGCAGAAAACAAGTTCCACGGACTAGCCGACCATTCCGAAATCACTTCGGTTCACGGTATTTTTAAGACGTTAGCATCCGATTTAATCAAGATTGGAAACGACATCCGTTTTCTTTCTTCCGGACCACGTGCTGGATACAACGAACTATCAATTCCAAGTAACGAACCGGGATCATCAATCATGCCCGGTAAGGTCAACCCCACTCAAATCGAAGCATTGACGATGGTCTCAGCGAAGGTCTTTGGAAACGACGCTACCATTACTTTTGCTAACAGCCAAGGTAACTTCGAAATGAACGTCTACAAGCCAATCATCATCGACAGCTTCTTAGAAAGTACCGAATTATTGAATGAATCAATCAAATCATTCACCGAAAAATTAGTCGATGGTTTAACCGTCAACGTCGATCGCATCAACGAACTATTAAATAACTCTCTAATGCTAGTGACCGCTCTAAGCCCTCACATCGGTTACGAAAAGAGTGCCAAAATCGCCCAATGGGCTGAAAAAAATAACACCACTCTAAAGGAATCAGCTAAACACTTTAATATTAACAAAGCAGATTTTGACAAATGGGTCAACGTTTCAAACATGACTCATCCAAACAAATAATTTCACGTAAACAAAAAGCAATGCCCGAATCAGGCATTGCTTTTTTAGTGATAATAGTAATAAGCAACAATCGATATCGTCACGGCATTTAATACTATGTGCATCAGAATTGCGGCCCTAACGTTTCTAGTCTGGTTATATAGCCAGGCCATCCAAAAACCATATTGGGCAAAGAATATAAACGAGAATAAATTATGATATCTCATATGGAATAAACCATAGAATAATGCTGAGATAATCTCGCCTAACCATCGCCACTTGTCGGAGAACGCCACGTCAAGGATGTAGGCTCTAAATACCAGTTCCTCTAGAATTGGCGACAAGAAGACGAACCCAAGAACCAATAAAACCATCGACCATGTATTGTCATACAGATCTTTTGAAAAGTGAATTGCTTCAATTTGGAATCGGTTTTGGAAGAAAATGTCGAACATGAATATATACGCTTGGGCAATTAAAAATGCCATCACAGTTGCGAAAGCTGTTAGTTGATAGTCCTTTAGACTTAGCATCTTAAATATATTCCCATTACCGTATCGTCTGTACGCGTAAACCGCAAAGTTTAGCATAATGATGTAGGCACCAAAGAATTCAATAGTTAAAGCCACATTATTAACGTTGACCTGATTAGATTGAATATATTGAACTGGAATAAACTGAATTGAACTAGCAACCATGCAGATTAGGCAAAAGCCAATAAAACCACGTTTTAAGAGGTGGTCCGATCTCCAAGTGTCATTGCTACGCACCGTTCATCCTTCTTTCTAGATGTTATCAATGAAAAACATTTTTAAACTCTTAATTTTTATACTCTTATATAATACTCAAGAGGTATTTTACCATTGAACGGTGCTATAATTTCTTAAGTTTTGGTAAAATTTTGTTGTCAGATGGCTTGTAATTAATGATTGAGAGTGCCACGATTGAATATATCAATACATACATAGATAGCCCCCACCATTGGTTAGTTTGGACACTTGTATAATTGGTTGCTGACATTCCCTTAATCAATGTCACCAAGAAATCATAAATAAAGTGAAGCACCATTGGAACGATGATGGTCCCACTCTTAATGTATACGGCACCCAATAGCATTCCTAATGCGGCTGCATTGACCACTTGAAGAGAGGTAAAACCAAATGATTGGCTGGTAAGGTTAATGTAGTGGAAACCACCAAAAATTAACGCAGAAATAACCAAACTGGTAATGATTCTCCATTGATCAGTTGATTTTCTCGTCATTAGTTTTAATACAAATGCTAGAATGATTCCTCTAAACATCAATTCTTCAGGCAATGCCGCAATGGTGCCGACGTCTAATGCAATCCAGAAGTTCTTATGCGTAAAACATGTAAGTACGATGGTAAAGCAGATAACTAGAAATACTAGCCACCCCACCTTGGTCTCACTGGGTTTGAAGAATATCTTTTGTTTGATAATCCAGTAGTTCAATAAACAAATTACCAAAATTGACACAATCTTGTAGATGTTTAAGTAAGTGTAGAAGTGTTCGACTGGATTGAAGGCAAATAGATGGAACACAAATTTATAAACATGTGGCATCACGTAATCATCGATTAACAATTCTGCAATCAAGATGATTGGAATTAAGATCCATTTCCAATTATCCTTAATCTTTTGGTTTAACATTTAATCACATCCGTTAAATTAATTATAGGTTCATTCTATCATACTAAGTTAAAACAAAATAAAAGCAGCCATTATCGGCTGCTTTTTTAAGCTCTTCTTAATTATTTTTTTGGTTCATTTTTTGTTTACGTTTAGTGATTTCATCATTAATTTCTCTAGTAGAACGATGAAACATAGCGATGCTACTGCTACAAATAATCACATAAATGACTATGAATTCAACGGTAAAGGTGGTAAAGATGTTTGGATTCCAAAAATCAAAATATGGTGTAATTACGAGATTCAATGCGACAACAATCATGTATGATAAAGCACCATGAATGACAAATTCCCATACAATACCGATTCTTTCACTCTTAAATATCACACTCAATAATCCGATTAATCCACTTGCGAATAAAAAGATTAACCTATCAGATATGTTATAGGAACTGCTATTAAAGTATAATCCGGTAACTACATATAAAAATGATCCATACAACATCCCCATAAAGAAACGCTTAAATAGATTCCAAAATAAGTTCATAATTTCTCACATCCTTAGACTTTTCTTCAAACCAGGTAAATACTTACGACTAACATTTAACTTTAAATCATTAGTTAAAAATGCCGTCATGTTTCCCGAAAATGCTGTTTCCATATAATCTAAGTGATCAATATTGATAATCGCGGATTTACTGATTTGAATAAAGTGATGTTTTTTCAATTTTTCATACATATCTTTTAAAGTCCCAGTGGTGACAAACTGTTCCTCAGTGGTGTAGATATTCAATTCATTTTGATAGACCTCAATGCCGACAATATCATCAACAGCAATCATCTGAACACGGTCGTTAGTATTAACTGGAAGCCAATTATCATTTTCATTCGATGCATCCTTTAGCATCGATAATAGGTCAATGACTTCAGGGGTTAGTTCTTTGGCACTGACCATCACGTTGATTTCGTCATCGTTCAATCGACCATCCTTATTAAAATCAATCTTCAATCTACCCACCTCCTTTTTTATATCTTATCATAACTACTTTGCATTTTTTCTAAATCTAGTTAGCATCACAAATGCAATTAGGAAAACACCGATAAATGATACGCATACCCATGCATCCCCGATTGATTTTTCAAAGCCATTAATCACAAGTCCCATTGTGGATTTAAAATTACTTAGCACGTGACTATCCACATGTTGAAAACTCGTCTTTATTTGTGAGTCCATCAAAATATTTCTTACCAGCGAAGCATCGTAAGGAGCTGGTGTATACTTTAGAATCTTGCTGGCACCACTTGGAAGCAATCCTAATGGCATGTAGACTCCCGCAAAGAAACCCGCAGAACTGGAAATAATCGCATTCAATGACGGGATTACTGATGCCTTTTTAACAAACATCAAGATAATCATGTTGAAGAGTGTCCAAACCACACTACCAATCAACATTGCGCCCAATAGTTGACCCGAAATAGCAAAGTTAAAGGGAAGTTGATCCATCAACATGAATAAAACGGATAGGATGATATAAACAATTACCTGCATCATCAAGCCAATCAAAGTGGCACTAATGACGTAGCTCATATCAATCACTGATTTATTCGCATTGGTCATCATTAGATCATCCATGCGTTTACTTTCAATATCATAGATTCTTTGGTGCAAAGCATCCCCAGTAGTTGTGATGGCAGTAATCGCAATGGTTCCACCAATTAACCAATAATCCAGTAGTTTGACCCCATCATCAATACCTGTCCATCCCTTTTGAATGTTATTTTTCAAGAAAACCACGTACAAGACCACCGAGATTAGTGCACCCATTAGTGAAAAGATAATGCGCTTTCTATCACTAAAATATAATTTCAAATTACGATTGATTAAACTAGCTAAAATCATTACTTAATCTCCTTTCCGGTCAAAGCAATAAAGATATCGTCCATTGATCCGTGAATATATTCAAAGTCTGAAATATCATTTTTGTATTCTTCTATAATGCTGATTGCTTCTTGATATGAATTAACTTTTAATAACACCTTATTGTGCAAAACTTTAACGTCATCAAGCATGGATAATTTATCCACAGTGGATAAGTCGTTTACGTAAAGTATCAATGTATTCTGTGCATAACGCGCCTTTAGATTGTCAACAGTATCAGAGGCTACAATCTTTCCCTTATCCAGTACATATACCCAATCAGATTGATCAGCTTCTTCCAAGTAGTGAGTTGTCAATATAATGGTTAATCCCATTTCATGGCGTAGCTCATTTAGCACTTCCCAAATTTTATTTCTGGTCTGAATATCTAAACCAGTTGATGGTTCATCCAAAAATAATAATTTTGGCTTACTTAGCAATGCACGCGCAATATCGACACGTCTTCTTTGTCCACCGGATAATGAGCCATACTTTTGTTTTTGAATGGATTTGATTTCTAACTTATCTAGCAAATCCTTTTGAAAATCAGCATCAAAATTCTTATAAAGTCTGCCAGCAATCTTTAGGTTATCTTCGACAGATAAAGATTTATCTAGAACACTATTTTGGAAGACAACACCTAATGAATCGTTGTAATTTTTATCATTGGGGGTCAAACCGTTTAGTTGAATCTCTCCTTCATCTGGTTTTAATAGACCAATTAACATGTTAATAGTTGTCGATTTTCCGGCTCCGTTATGACCTAGAAAAGCGACAAGTTGACCATCATTAATTTGCAAATCGATGTGATCAACTGCAATTTTATTCTTGAATGTTTTAGTTAAACCTTTTACTTCTAACATTTACCTGACCTCCTATTCGATATGGTAATAATAAGTCAATGGAGGAAATAAATAATGCAATATTGGATAAGTGGTATTTTTTACTCGCTAAGTGGTAATAAAGACAAAATAAAAACCACAAGTTATATCGACTTGTGGTTTTTTATTATTTATTCTTGTTAAACACGTACTTCTTAACAATTGCGGCAATTAATAAAACAATTCCAATAATCGCAAACAAGTATGAAAGTAGTTCTTTCTTGGTTCTGTGAACGATGATTTGGACGTGATGACGGCCAGCTGAAAGATGAGAAATCGTTAGTAGAGAATGCTTGTTATCCTTGGTCTTAACGACCCTACCATCGACGCGTACTTCGTAAGCAATCCCCTTGTAGTGTAGGAATGGCAATGCCATTTTCTTAATCGAAACTGGTGCTTTAAACGAGTACTTACCATCACCTAATAGCTTCACTTTTAGTCGTTGATTACCGTTATAGGTGGCAATGTGCTTATTAGTGTTGTCGTAGTACTTCACGGCAGAACTTGGATAGTAATCGACTACTCCGACATTACTGAAAATCATGTTGTGGAAATCCTGATTGTTATTCAAACGATAGGGCTTACCGTCTTCGACAAACTTATGGTTCAATTCAAAGTTGTTCTTGGTTTGGTTAACCACTGAAGTTTGCGCTTGGAGTTGAAGTAGAACAATGCCAAGTGTTGCAACAACAATCGCGGTCCATGCATAAGATGACTTCTTAAATATCTTCACGATAATTTCAGCAAAGATGTAGCAGAAGATTAGTTGAGGAATGATATTCAAACGCCAAGTGAATTGAAGTGAATCATTAATGCCAGTCTTCGCAATCAAATCCCATGGGAATAACTTACTGCATAAGACTAGAAAACCGATTCCGACTAATAATAATTGCTTAGAGTATTTACCCAAACGTCTGAAGAAGATAATGCCAAACACCAATCCCAATAGATTAATCACATTGAAGAATGGTCCAACACTGTTTTGAATAATCGATAGATACCAGGTGTAAGTACTGGTACCACTCACTTTCCAATACGATGGTGGGAAGTTAATCGAATTGTTTCCAACAATAATGATAAACGGAATCCAGTATAGTGCTGTTAGTAACACGGTTAATACGACTGCCTTCACAAGTGCAATCACCTTGTCCTTGTGTAGTAGCTTAACGATGTTAATCAGTGCCATGACGATTAAGAAGAAAATCGCAATAGCGGTATTCACCACGTGACACATAATGATGGCACTCATCCCAAAACTCAATTCAATCCAGTCACTTTTTTCTAATAGGTTTAAGAAACCGAATAAAATTAAAGGCAAGTAAATCATGGATGATGAACGGCCAATATCGTAACTAATAACAGCGTGAAACAAAATGGTCGCTGCCAATGTGTATCCGGATGCAAAGATGAAGCTGATTTTGCGGTTTCTGTTATAACTGTAACTAGCGAAATATGCCACAAGTAATGCAAAGAAGTTTCTTAGAATCAAGACGATATAAACCAACGGAATAAACGATTTGATTACTAATGAAAGTAAAGCAATTGGTAGCATCCCTAACTGTGGATACAATGCCATTACGGCAGAACCAGTTTGGTTATATTGATTTAATGCTACAAGTGGGAACGGACTCTTGTTAATTAACGATTCACGCAAGTCCCAAATGCGTTCCCAGTGGAAATGCATATCAGATCCCATGACAATAAACTTGTAGTGCCACATGATTGTGACACTTAATAATGACATGACCATAAAAATAAGGATGACAATTCCGTGATTGCGCCAGAAGTCATGCAGTCTACTTTTTTGATTCATTATAATTAAATTCCCCTAATCGCTCTTTAATATCCTCTAATTATACCATTATTATAAAAAACTAGAATTTAAAAAAAGTAAAAAGATCATCCGATAATGGATGACCTTTTTATTGATTATTTAACGTAAGTTTCAGAGAAGTCCCAGATTGGGCCATTTCCGTAGAAACGAACATTGTGAATATCACTCTTAATTAGTTCAGCTTGTGCTGGTTGGAATAGAGGAATTAGACCTTGGTCGTTTAATAATACCTTTTGAGCATCAACTAAATCATTCCAACGTTTTGCTGGGTTCAAAGCGTCGTCGTCATTTGATTTATCAATCAACTTGTCGTATTCAGCATTGCTCCACTTAGCTGTGTTCATTGCATTAGTTGAGTATCTAATGTTTAGAGGTGAGATTGGATCACTGATTGATGGGCTCCAACCTGTTACAGCAACTTGGTATTGACCGCTTAGGAAACGAGCAGTCGCAACTGTGTTTGGAAGTAATGTTAGGTTAACCTTTAGACCTGGTAGCTTGGAGAATTGGTTTTGAATGAATTCAACGATTGGTTTAGCATCTTCACCATTGTTACTGTTAATTGAGATGGTTAAGTCCTTCTTGCCGATTTCACTTAGACCTTTCTTCCATAGTTTCTTAGCTTGTTCAACGTTACCGTTAACTGCATCGGAAACGCTAGCGTAGTCGTTAAAGTCCTTACCGTTACGTGATGCTAAAGTATCAGGCACAATTCCACGTGCTTGGGTTGAACCGTTACCTAAAACATCGTTTAGTAATTCTTTTCTATCGATGATTAATGATAGAGCTTTTCTGATGTTAACGTTTCTAAATGCTGGTTCGTTCTTGTTACTTAGTGATAGGTATCTTACACTGTAAATCTTTCTCAAGTGGAAGTCCTTTGAATTCTTGTAACTGCTGTATTGTTGTTTACCCACTAAAGTAGTTTGATCTAACTTACCGCTTTGGTATTCGTTTAGAGCAGTTTGTGGGTCCTTAATAACTGTGTACTTGATGCTGTCTAATTTTGTCTTGTCAGCATTGTAGTATTCCTTGTTCTTGGTTAAAGTCCATGAATCGTTAGTACCAGTCCAGTTAGTAATCTTAAATGCACCATTGTATAGCATTTTGCTACTTGTAGTACCGTAGCTCTTACCGTATTTCTTAACAATGCTTTCTGATTGTGGGTAGAACACTGGTAATACTAATAAGTTCAAGAAGTATGGTTGTGGCTTAATTAGTTTAATTTGTAGTGTGTACTTACCAGTTGCCTTTACCCCCAACTTATCTGGTGATAGTTGTGACTTAGAAATGGCTGCATAGTTTTCAATGTTAGCCATGTAGTAAGCTTCTTGTGAGGCAGTCTTTGGATCAGCACTACGTTTGATTCCGTATTCGAAATCCTTAGCGGTTAATTCTTGGCCGTTACTCCACTTAGTGTGTTTCAATTCGAATGTGTATGTCTTACCATCCTTTGAAACGTGGTAGCTCTTGGCGGTTGCTAAACGCACCTTGTTACTACCATCTGGAGATACTAAACCAGAAAACGCATTATAAACAGCTTGTTGAGTATTAGTATCAACGGCCTTTGATGGATCAAGTGAGGAAATTGATGCATTGGTAGTCCAATTTAGATGTTTCTTGTTGCTTGATTGACTCTTACCACAAGCAGTTAATACCAAACCTAATAACGCTGTGGTCAAAACAATTGATAATATCCGTGACTTCTTCATATCCATACTCCTTTGTTTAATAAGTACTTCTTTACATAGATGGCCATCTAAAAAAAGAAAAAGGGCGTCATGATTCTACGCTAAAAAGCCGAACCATGACACCCTGTTATAATCTAATTAAAAAACGTTTTCTTGATTAGAAAATAAGAATAGAGTTCATGCTTCGATACTGACAACAACATATTTGTTCTTCGTTAGACATCTTCATAATGAACCCCTCCTTATAATTTATAAGCATAATACATCCGAATGAAATTTTTAGCAACTCTAATGACTCGCTTTTTTTGTCGCAAAAACCGAACTTTGGTTGTTAAACGTCATCAAAAATCAACGGTAGCAAGCTTTGAGCCAAAATAAAAACCACCAAAAATTTTGGTGGCTTTTATGATTTATTTAATGTAAGCGTGAGAGAAGTCCCAAACTGGACCATTCCCTAGGTACTTAACGCCATGAATATTTGTCTTCATTAGTTCAGGTTGTGCCTTTTGAATCAATGGAATAATTCCTTGATCGTTTAGGATGACCTTTTGAGCGTTAACTAGATCAAAGAAACGCTTGTCTTTGTTGTTAGCATCTTCGTTGTTGGAACGGTCAATGTACATGTCATACATTGAGTTACCCCACTTAGAAGTGTTAATTGGACTAGTTGATACTTTAGTTTGTAGTGGTGAGATTGGGTCACTAATTGATGGGTCCCAACCAGAAACTGATAGTTCGTAGTCTGATTTTAGAGAACGACCGGAAGCTACGTTGTTAGGTAAGATTTGTGCAGTTACCTTTAGGCCTGGAAGTTTATCCAATTCAGTTTGTAAAAATTCAGTGACAGCACGACTGGTTTGGTCGTTGTTGTTCATGATTGAGATGGATACTGATTTCTTACCGATTTCTTTTAATCCCTTGGCCCATAGTTGCTTAGCCTTGGTCATGTCACCAGTAGTGGCATCCTTAACAGTAGCATAATCATTGAAGTCCTTACCGTTCATGTAAGCCAAAGTATCTGGAACCAATCCTCTGGCAGTAAATGAACCGTCTCCTAAAACATTTTGAGTTAATTCTTCACGATTAATTGCTAATGATAAAGCTTTTCTTAAGTTCTTGTTTTTTAGAGCAGGAACTTTGCTTTGATTAATGGATAGATATTGAACCATAAACTGCTTATGGTTCACAAAATCTTTATTATTCTTGTAGGTGTTAACTTGTTGTTTACCTGCTAATAGTGTTTGATCCAACTTACCTGATTGGTATTCATCCAATGCAGTTTGTGGATCCTTAATCACTGAATAGTTGATGGCCTTTAATTTCACGTTAGCATTATCATAGTAGCCTTTATTCTTGGATAATGTCCAAGAATCGTTGCTACCTTTCCAGTTTTTAACGGCAAATGGACCATCATATACCATCTTATCTGATGTTGTTCCGTAAGCGGTACCGTATTTTTCAACTAACGTCTTTTGTTGAGGATAAAAGACAGGTAATGCTAAGACATTTATAAAATCAGCTTGTGGTTTAGTTAAAGTAATTTGCAACTTATTGTCGCCCATTGCTTTAACTCCCAATTTATCAGCTGACATTGAACCTGTCTTCACTTTATCGTAATTCATAATATTAGACATGTAGTATGCCATTTGTGAAGCAGTCTTAGGATCGGCGCTACGTTTGATTCCGTATTCAAAATCACCGGCAGTAACCTTCTTACCATTGCTCCACTTAGTGTTTCTTAAGGTGAAAGTGTAAGTCTTTCCACCATTAGTAACCTTGTAATTCTTTGCAATTGCTAGGTCAATTTTATTTCCTTTATCGGGAGTAACTAAACCACGCATTGCGTTGTATAAAACTTGATCACTGGTAACATCAACGGCCTTAGAAGGATCTAAAGTGGTCAATGTTGTATTACTCATCCAATTCAATGAATCTGTTCTAGATGTTGTATCTGATGATTTACCGCAAGCGGCAAGCACCATTGTTGCGGCAAACGCCACTACACCTAGTTTTGCAATTGACTTGAATTTCATAAAAGTTCATCCCCCTGTCTGAAAACTATTTCATCATAATTTTCCACAATATGTTATCAAAAATAGCACATCTAAAAAGTCAATGCAATTGAAAATATCGTACGCTAATGATTATCAGTGGCAATTATCAAATAAAATGATAGAATAGCTATATTATCACTATAATTTAAAAAGGGACTGATTCATATGCGTATTGGAGTTACATCAGACATCATCTTTAGCCAAGATGAACCCTTCCGTCAAAGAGAAGGTCATTTTGCCCAAAGGACCTTGATGAATTGTTTGCTAGACAACAACATCACTCCAGTTATCTTTCCGGTTGGAAAGCCAAGCATGGCTGCTGAATTATTAGAAACTGTCGATGGAGTTATCTTCACCGGTGGTCCAGATGTATTGCCTAAGTATTACGGTGAAGAACCAATTGCCCAAATTGGTCGTACATTTGAAACTAGAGATGAATTCGAATTAGCGCTAGTTAAACAAGCAATTAGAATGCACAAACCAATCCTAGCAATTTGCCGCGGATTACAAATCGTAAACGTTGCTATGGGCGGAACATTGTACCAAGACATCGGTGCTCAATTCACCCCACAAAACGGATTACCACAATTACAACACGAACAAAAAGCAATCGGATACTCACCTGTACACCACATTAGTATCGATGAAGATTCATTGCTAGCCAAGACATTTGGTACGCGTGCGTTCGTTAACTCATTCCACCACGAAGCAGCTAAGGATGTAGCCGAAGGACTTCACGTCGTAGCCCGTGCCGATGATGGTATGATTGAAGGACTAGAAAACGACGACAAGTCAATTCAATGTGTGCAATGGCACCCAGAAAACATGTGGGATCAATACGATGAAGAAAACCAACTATTCGTTGACTTCTTCAACCGTGTTCACCACTTCTAGACAAAATAAAAAAGTCGACCTAATCAGGTCGGCTTTTTTATTTGTTGGTAACTTTGATTGCACGTAGGAAGAAGAAACGTTCGAATCTTCTGTGCATGTACTCAACTTTTAGTCCTCTGTTTTCGAACTCGTTGGCATATTTCTTTGTCATACGAGGAGTGTTTACCATAAAGATGGTTCCCTTATCAGCAACTACACGAGCGATTTCAAAAGCGATATCGGTGTAAACTGACTTCTTAGGGGTACTCAATTGGTTACCATTTGCAGAGATAGCGGTGATAACATCGAATTCCTTATCATCGAATGGTAGGTTTTCGATATCTGCAGTGGTAATTTCAATACGGTCTTTAACATTTTCTAGGTATGCATTTTTTTCAAGGCGTTTGATGGTGTATTGGTATTTATCTTCAACACCATAAACTTTGTTTAGTTTAGTATCACGAGCTAGCTTGATTAAAGCATAACCAGTACCTGTACCTAAATCCAATCCCTTATCCTTACCTTCGAACTTATTTTCATCAACGAATTGACGAACGAAGTTCTTCTTGAAGGTAACACTTCTAAATAGTGCCCAAATCGCAATTAAAATTAAGATTAAAACGTACATGTAAAATCTTTTTTTGTGGTCTAAAGCAATTGATCCTAAAAGACATAGTGCCCCAATGATTGCAGCAGCAATAATGTATGGTTCATCAGTCTTGTATCTGTACCAATGCTTTACCCAGCCGGTAATTTTTTTCATTATTATGTATCCTTTCTAAAAAACACTCTGAATATATAATAACAAATATAATCCAAATTACTTAAAAAATAAATTGATTTTTCAAATAAAATCGATGAATTAAGAATTCTTTAAAGCATTTAAACTAAGATTTAACATCTCAACGAAACTGGATTCTGCCCTCACCTCTGGGCTCTTAAACCAGCCAGTTCCGACGTTTAAAATGTCGCCAACCACCAGGCTTCTAATTAATCGACTGGCCTTTAATAGCTTATCTGATTCAATGTAACTTTCCAGCATGCGATCCAATAAAACTTTCAATTCATTAAAGGCATCCGTCACAATTTTGTATTGGTTGGTACGGTGATGTGAAATCACAAATTGCGCCAAATTGATGTGTCTGACGCCCATTTTTCTAAACATTAGAGATAGTGAAATGACGCCATCATGGCCACTTTTGCCGAATGTTTTGGCTTGGGCAATTGTACAAGCTGATGAAATGACAGTCCCAACAATTGCGTACTCTAATTCCTTTTGGTTCTTAAAGTAGTTATATAACGATTGAGATGTAATCTTCATCTTCCTAGAAATGGTGGAAAACGTGATTTTGTCACCCTTTTCAATCATGATGATTGCGGTTTTTATAATATCTTTCTTTGAAATTGTCGCTATTCTCACATCGATGCCTCCAAGCATATAAATTGATAATTACATATTGAATGCCATAATTACATATTGTAATTAATAAATAGTAAAAAAGCAAATAACTTAATTTAGAGAGGATTATGATCATGTCTAGTATTATCTTTTTAGTCGTCTTTGGAGTCGCGGTTGGAATGCTAACCATCCTATTAGGTGGTGGTGGCGGTGCCATTTATCTAGGAATTTTGACCGGAGTCATCGGTCTAAACGCGGCCAATGCAGCATCTACTTCCTTGGTAACTAGTTTACCTCCATTAATCATCGGGGCAATCAGTTACTACCGCCAAGGAAAAATTGACGTCAAAATTGGAAACCAAATGCTAATCGCCGCATTACCATCAGTAGTAGTTGGTTCCATCCTATCTCATTTCATCCCCGATTCATTTTACAAATGGATTATCGGTCTAATCATGATTATCCTAGGTGTTAACATGCTTAGAAAAACCAAACCCGTATCCGAAGCAGCCATCGATAACAATGGCCACGATCGCCTAAAGGCATCCCTATACGGATGTTTAGCCGGTCTGATGGTTGGAGTTGCTGGAATGAGTGGTGGTGCAGTCATCACTGCTGGCCTATTCATCCTAGGTCTTGAAACATTCAACGCAACTGCCACATCAACATACGTGTTGGCGTTCATGTCCACTGTTGGTATGTTATTCCATTTAGCCGGTGGATCAATCGATTGGCACGCCGGACTACCGCTAACCGCCGGAGCAATCGTTGGTGCTGTTGTTGCCCCAATGTTGGCTAGTGGTCTTGCTAAGAGCTCAATTAGTAATTACCTAAAACCATTTATTGGAATCATGTTAGTCCTACTTGGAATTAAATCATTACTATAAAATAAAAAGACCTGACGTTTGTCAGGTCTTTTTTGATTGTTATTTAATTGCTTGTAATTCTTGTTGTGTTAACCACTTGTGGTTCTTCATAACCATCTTAGTCTTAGTATCCTTGAAAGTTACTACGTAAGCAGGTCCTTTGTGAACCTTAACAATCTTACCTTTAGCACCCTTCATATCGTACATATGATCGGCTAAAACAGTTACTTTCTTACCAGCTTTTAGGGCACCCTTTGCTTTTAGTTCGCTAGCTACTACCCACTTGTGGTTCTTAACCATCTTGCCACCGTTTGTTGGCATGAAGTCAATTTCATATAGGTCGGTCTTGTAGACACCGGCAACAGTGGCCTTAGCGTTGTACATACCTTCCATGTGCTTAGCCTTTAGCGTTACCTTTTGGCCAACGTGGAATTTAGCATGAGTAGCTTTCTTCAAGCCCTTTGGTAGTTTAGAGTTCATGTTCATTTCTAAACCATCCATCATCATGCCACCCATCATTGAGTGTTTCATGTTCATCTTCTTTGAAGATTCTTTAGTCATCTTCATAGTTGATTTCTTGGCGGCAGTCTTCTTTGCTGACTTCTTAGTCATCTTCATTGATGATTTCTTAGCAGACTTCTTGGTAGCTTTCTTAGTAGTCTTCTTTTCCATCTTCATTGATGACATGTCATGCATGTTACTCATTGAATCAGCATTTGCAGCTACACCTGATAGTAATGATAGTGATAAAGCAGCAACTGAAAGTGAAGTCATAATGTTTCTTTTCTTCATTATTTGGCACCCCTTATAAAATATGTTTTACATTAAATAATCTTGCTTGATTAAGAATATATCAAATCCGCCTTTCTTTGTCTACAAATGTAACCCGAAATATTAAAAAAGATTACAATCTCCTGAAGATGTAGAAAAAAATCTAATTATAAGTTAAGATAGTTATAATATTATATGAAAGAAGGATTCATACATGAAGTTTCAAAAAAGCATCATGACCGCTTTAGCCGGTGCTGTCTTAATTGCTACACCTGCTGTTGCTGCCAATGCCAGCTCACTACCAAGCAAATCTTCCAGTTACTGGAATCAAGCACGTGTCGTTACCACTACTAAGAAAATTGTGGCAACCGAACACAAGGTAGTTAAGAAGAACATCTCTAAGAAAGTTCTAAAAAAGGTTAACATCAAAAAGGGAGTCAAAATCTCCGTCACTCACGTGAAGGGAAACACTTGGAAGATTACTGGTGTTAAGACTCCTAAGAACACCGTTCTAACAACTAGCCAAGCTAAGACTACTTGGATGAAGCAAGTCGCTAAAAAAACTGCCGCTAAGAAAACTACTAAGGTAACTACTAACACTAATAATAACGTTCCTTTATACGCGGTTACAAAGAAGACCACTGTTTACGGATATGCTATTAAAAACAACACCATCCAATCCAAGAAGATCATCAAGAAGAGTACCATTGCTAAAAACCAAATTGTTTTAGTTAGAAAATTAAATGACGGTCAATGGATGCTAATCGGTGGAAGCGTTCCAGAAATCAAGAACGGTATCTGGATTACTAAGACCACTAAGTCAGACTGGATCAAACGCGTTCCCGTTTACATTACCAGCAAGAAGACCGTTCCTAGCAACGATTTAAGCACTAAGGAAGCTAAAGATGCTTACTACGCATTGAACACTCCAATTAATACTGGTAAGACTGTTCTTAAGTTTGGTGATTCCGTTAAGGCGATGAAGGTCGACGATTCAAACGACATGTTAGTAATCGATGGCAAGAGCTACAAGGTTACCATCAACAACAACCAACCTTACGCTATCTCATCAAACACACTAGTATTGAAACTAGCTAACGGAACCACTGGTCTACAATCACTATACAACCCAGGTGATAGTCGTGTAATTCTTCCAAAGACTTACACCCCAGCAAACGGTGATCAATGGTACCAATACAACCAAAAACAAGGCAACTACAAGGTTTACGTATACGCTTCTTCATTAGAAGGATGGGTATTCCGTGAAGTATTTACACCAAAGCAAACTACTTCAACTAATACCACCACTTCAAGCACTACTAACACAAACCAATCAACTGGTACTACCAACACTAATACCACTACTACTAAGTAAAAATAAAAAGGACTGACAAAAATGTCAGCCCTTTTTATTTTTATTCAGCTTCTCCGATGGCACCGGCGATGTCATCCTTTGAGAAATCGTGTTTCATAAAGTCATCATTTGATGATGGTAGTTTTTGCACTAATTCATCAAGTTTTTGAACCTTAATATCACCAGAAACCATTTCAAAATCTAGTAAATGGCCCCCTACTGATTTGTCGTCAGCCAAGAAGTGAAGGTGGAATCCACCAACGGCTGCACCATTGAAGATTTGTGGTGAGAAGTATCCAATCACAGTTCCTTCAACGTCTTCAGCATCGAATTCGTTTTGTTTATGAGCACATTCAACAAGGGTTGGGTATGGCTTTTCTTGCTTATGAACTGATCTAGCCTTTACAGACTTGAAAGTTCCGTGCGCCTTCACAGCGTAGAACACGTTGTTCCAGTCTAACTTGGAAGATACCTTTTCTTCTAGGTCTTCCATCTTAACTAGTGCATGCACGTTAGCTAAATGTTCAAAACTAGCAAAGTGCACGTCACCGAATGGCACCATAAAGTCATCATCTAGTTCGTTAACCTTACCATCACCATCGATTTGGTAAGCAACGCCGTTTAAGATAACTAGTTCACCATCTAACCCGTCACCAGTACCGATACCGGTATCACCGTGTTTTAATAGTTCTTTTAATGGTAGAGTTCCTTCGAATAATCCGGGAACTAACATTGCTAATGTACCGTATTGGTACAAGGTATTAGCATTATTCATTACTTTTCATCTCCTAATTGATTTATTCAAGTTTATCACAACACATTAAATATAGATAAAAAAATAACCGATACCTACGACAGTATCGGTTATTGATGGAAAAATTAAAATCACTCAGTGCCTTGAACAATTTTAATTTACGATCAGCTTATTTATGGAATATCGATTCACGTAAGAACTGGTTTGCTCTTTGTTTACTAATTATATTCAGGGAAGAATTCATAATCGTTTTTCTGGAGTGAGCATACCATGAAAGTGCATAGTAATATTTATATGAACACATGCAAACGTAATAAATGTTTTAACTTTATTTATCTACTTATGGACGAGAGAATTAATTTACAAACTCGGGGAAATTCATAAATTAACGGATTTTTATCTGCTACTTACCAGCGCGACTTGATAAACAGCATAACTAGAGATAGTTTTATAAGAAAGTGTATGAATAAAGTTCTCAAAGAAAGTTAGACTAAGGTTACACGATTTCATGATAGTAATTTGTTGTGGTTCTCAGTGAGTCGATGCACAACCAAAATTTATTATTATTGGTGTTATGTTATGCTACAATTCCACGGCTTTTAAGCAATTCTGAAGGTGCATAAATCACTTGCTAGACAAATTCAGGGGCATCTAAATCAAGTAATCATATTCTAATAAATAAGCATCTAGAGTTTAATCGCGAGGATTAAACAAAGGGAAGACTAACAATCTTAATAGTTACGATAACGATTAAGCTGTTAACCAACTCTTCGAAAACAATAATATAATTTTGATAAAACACTGTCAAAACGGCAATCAATAGACTTTTATCAAATTATTTTTTACTAAGTCCGCTATAAACTAGGCTTTGATTTTTTATTTATACAAGTAGTTCATTTTGTATATTTAAAACTTAATCAAAAATAAAAAAGAGAAGAAAATCTTAATATTTTCCTCTCTTTTATTATTTAAATAATTAAAATACGGCTTTGTATAGGATTGCAGCAAGGGTTGCACCAATGATTGGCGCTACGATTGGCACCCAACTGTACTTCCAGTGTGAGCCACCCTTGTTCTTGAATGGACAAAAGGCGTGTACAATTCTTGGCATGATATCCCTAGCAGGGTTCAATGCTGGTCCGGTTGGTCCACCGAATGAAACAACCAAACACATTACTAGAAAACCAAGTGCGATAAAATCAGCGCGTGGATCTAGTTTGTCGGCAGTCATTGCTAACGCACCCAATACCAATAGGAATGTTCCGATTAATTCGTTAATGAAACCATTTAGGTAACTGTGAGCTGAGTCAATGGTTGCAAAAGTTCCCAAAACACATTCACAGTTAGTAGTCTTGTCATAGTATGGCTTGTAAGTAAGTACCACGGCGATTTGACCAACGGTTGCCCCTAATAGTTGAGCAACAATATATGGTAATACTTCGTGCCATGGGAATTGGTTTGTAAAAGCCAAAGCAAGTGTCATAGCGGGATTAATTTGGGCTCCGGAAATTGTCGCAAACATCATTGCGGGAATCATAACCCCGATTCCGTATCCAAAACCAATTAATACCCATCCACCATGGAAACCTTTTGTTCCCTTCAATTCAACATTAGCAACTGATCCGTTACCCAATGCGACCATGATGGCTGTTCCAATAAATTCAGCGATGCATCTAGTTAATAGCGTGTAATGATCCAAAATTTTCTACTCCTTTATATAAACTACACAGTATTTACTCCATCATCTTTATCTTGCTCAAGTTCTTCCATCCGTTTGATAAACGGCAACGCTTCTACAAACCAACCTGGCGGCATAAAAAAAGAGTTGTAAAATCCGAATCGATTTTATAACTCTCGCCATAATTTCTTTTCCAAATTCATATGTAGTAATTTGTTGATAGTATGTTAAACCATAACAGTATATCGATAATCTTGTTGAAACGAGTTATTAGACAGTGTGTATAACTTTTTGATTATTGTTAATTTCTAAAAGTTTTCAATAATCAAGTCAATGTTTTGCTAACAACTCAGCAAAAATAATTATATGACCCACACCGCTGTTTTTCAATAACTAATAAAGATTATTTAACTACTTTTTATAAACATTTAATCGTTACTTAGAATTCAATGATTTTAAGTTAAGTTTAACTTATAAAAAGTACCCTTTCTATAAATACTTTTTATATCAATCATAATTAAAATATATTTTAAACTTTTTTGTATAAACTTAATTAAATTTGCAAAAACTTAAGTATTTATCTCGCTAGATAAGATTATAATTATAAGCATGGCAAAGATTTAATGTAATTCACATTACTCAGCCCTGAATAGGAAAAATTTATAAGGGGGATTTAATCAGAATGTTTATTAAAAGCAAATCCAAGAAAAGAATCGTAATGTCTTTTCTAAATTTATCGGCTCATCAAGACATTAACACAATTAGTACAAATGACATCATTGAAAACGCAAATATTTCTCGTGGTACTTTTTACAATCACTTTAAGAATAAAATCGACATCGTTAACTTCATCGAAACTAGCATCAGCCATTCTTTAGATGAACAATTTGTTAACGTTGATAAAAATTATGATAACTTTTTCTATATTCTAAGCGAAAAGGTATTCCCAATCGTCTACGATGATCGTGAATACATCAAGGTTCTATACGAATTCTACGAACCACAACTATTCTCATTTTTAAGCAGTCATTATTCCAAATTCCTAGTTCCTTACTTCGAGAACTACGATGAAAAGGAATATGGCATCCCTAAGTACTATGTGTTAACTTTCTTCTTCAGAGTCATTTTAGACGCGATTATGTCATGGATTTCACAACCAATTCCATTATCAGTTGAAGAATTCAAGAAGGTATTCTACCGCCTAATCAACACTTCAATGACTGAAATTTGTGGAATTGTCATCAGAAGATAAAAAGAAGCCCAAAAGGCTTCTTTTTTTTACATATTATTTTACGAACTTAACGATTTCAGCATTGAATGCATCTAAATCGTCAGGAGTTCTGCTTGTGACTAGTTTGTGTTTTTCATCTACTACGACTGGTTCATCATGAACTTCAGCACCGGCATAGAATAGGTCATATCTGATTGTTGTGTATGCAGTCAACTTCAATTCACTTGCCAAACCGGTTTGAATAAAGAATTGAGGACCGTGACAAATTGCAAATACAGGCTTATTAGCCAATAGGAAACGTTTTACAAAATCATTGAAACGATCATCTGCTCTCAATGCATCTGGAGAGCCACCGCCAGGTAATAGCAATGCATCATAATCATCAAAGTTGGCATCGTCGATACCTAAATCAACCTTTTGTGTATCACCATGTTCACCGGTAATTGTGTTTCCGGCCATGTCTTCGATAATTTCGACTTGATGACCCGCATCCTTTAACGCCTTCATAGGTGAAGTTAATTCAGAATCTTCGTATCCGCTGGTAACAATTGCAGCAATCTTACTCATAGATACAACCTCCTTTTTTCTTTCTTCACCATCCATGGTATTAGGGAAATCCATCGATTACAAGTTTTTGGTTTGTAAAAAAATCATGATTAAATTATGAATAAATAATTTAAATTATTGATATTTGTCCCCTAATTTGATTAAAATACTAATAGAACATATTGAGGAGATATAGTATGAATAAAACTTTTAAGATTTTCCTTGCACTTTTTACTTGCCTGCTAGTATTAAGTGCTTGTGGTAAGAAGAAGGCAGAAGATACCAATCAAACAATTTCTGGTCCAAAGCCTTCCCTATCAGATGCCTTGAATACATCAGGTATCTCATTAGAAAAGTACCAACAAATCAAGTACACCGATCAACAATTACACGGTGGTTCAAGTTACAAAAAGGTTGTTAGCCTACTAGGAAACCCATCTAAGACTACCGACACTACCCTTACTAACAATGACACGGCAAAGCAATACACTTGGCAAATGGGTGGTAACGCACAACTACAATACATATTTGTAATTGTTTACAAGGACAAGGTTTTAAGCAAGGGTTACCAACAAAACACCGCTGCTAAAATTGTGAAGAAAGCTAGGATTGAAAAGATTGCTAAGAACACTTCATTCTCAGACGTTCAAGCAACTTTAGGATCACCACTTTCACAACAAGAAGCTGATGGAATGTCATTTATGACCTACCAATATGACAATTCACATGCCTACAACCTTACCTTTAAGGATAAGAAGCTTAGTGAAAAGCAATCAGTTAGTCTAAACACTAATAACTAATAAAAAAGAACCGATATTATATCGGTTCTTTTTTTACATGATATCAATATATCCTTCATCCCTTAATGAATCTAGTGTTTCCAAAAGATCATCGGTACTCATGTTATCAAGTTGTTCCAAGAATTTCTTTTCGTAGGTGTCGATTAAATCATCAAAATAGGACTTAATTGTTTTGGGTTCCAATTGACGATACATTCTCATCTTATCTTCTGGTTTACGAAGGTCGAATTGATAGTATTGTTGGAATTTTTGAACGTACCATGCCCCCTTAATCTTCGCACGGTATGTCATAATTCTTTCGTCTGTCCAATACATATAATCACCTCATTTTATTCGCTGTAATAGAATAATTATATAACAAATTAAAATTAGATGACAAAATTTTACCAATAAAAAAAGATATCCAGATGGATATCTTTTTATTTTTTACTTTTGGCCACGTTCGTAAGACGCATCAAAGACCTTGAAGTCATGATCATGTAATTCTTTAGCAGCATCTGCTAACCAGTTAGTGTTTCTTAGCAATGCACGTCCTTCCATAATCAAGTCAGATTGATCATTTTGTAGGATGTATTCGGCTAATCCAGGGTTATCTAACAAACCAACAGTTGAGACATCAATATCTACCGCTTTTTTAAGTTCAGTGGCAAATGGAGTTTGATATCCGTCATGAACTGGGAAGTTAGGTCCCTTTGGTAATAATCCACCGGTTGAAACATCAATTAGTTTGATGCCGGCTTCTTCTAACCACTTACCGATTTGTTGCCAATCTTCCATGGTGTTTTGCAAACCACTTTCATCGTAATCGGTTAGTGATAAACGAATCCAGACTGGTCCAGCAAAGTTTTCCTTCACAGCATCGATGACTTGAGAAACAATGCGGAAACGATTTTCTAGACTGCCACCGTATTCATCATCACGTTTGTTAGAAACGGCTGATAAGAATTGGTTCAACAAGTAACCATGAGCACCATGAATTTCAATCATGTCTACCCCGGCATCACTAGCACGTTTGGCAGCTTGGCCGAATTCGGAAACAATGTTTGAGATATCTTCTTTGCTTAGTTCAACAGGTGTATTGCTGTCATCGCTAAATGCAATCGCACTTGGTGCAACTGGAACATCTTCGTCGGCTGCCTTTCTACCAGCATGGTTCAATTGAACCCCTACCTTCGAACCTAGGTAGTGAAGTGAGTCAACCAAACGACTGAATTCACTAACTTGTTCGTCATTCCATAATCCTAGGTCGTTGTTACTAATACGACCTCTTGGGTCAACGGCAGTTGATTCGGTAATAATCAAACCAACACCGCTAATTGCACGCATCCCATAGTGAGCAAAGTGAAATGGTGTCGCGATTCCATTTTCACGAATCACTTCATAGGTACACATTGGTGACATCACTACTCGATTCTTAAGAGATAGTTCACCAACATTTGCCGGTGCAAGTAATTTTGACATATTCATCTTCCTTTCGCTTACTTAATGTAAGCTATTATACTCGCATAATTATTAAAATAAAAGAAAAAGACACCCTCCCGGATGCCTACTTAGTCAATGCTTTCATCGCGTTATTGAAACAATCAAGTGAACAGTTAATTTCACCTTTAATGATTCTAAACTTACGATCAACATATTCTTGTGTAATTTCACGTTCATCTGTTTCATTTAAGTATTCCACTAGATGGTCGATATCTCGAATGACGTTGCTGTCACGGTTGGTACCATCTAGTGCGTTAATGATGTGTGAACGCGTTCTCTTTAATGTTAGTAAATTGTTGTCAATTTCTTCTCTAGTCATCGCAATCCACCTCCAAATATTATCCTATTAATTATAATGATGTTTCATCAATTAACAAATATTTAGTTCTTGTCGGTTTCAATTGATTTGATATTCTTGCGAACTAGGAACAAGTTAATTCCGGCTAAAATAGTGGTAGCAATGAAGACTCCACGGTAGCCACCAATTAATACGACCGCTGAACCAATCATTGGACCAGTCACGTTTCCGGCAGCTTGAAAGCTTTGGTTCCAACTAAAGACCTGACTAATTCGGTCGTGTGGACTGTACTTAGCTAGGATTGCTTGAACCGTTGGTAACAATGCCGCATCGGAAATCCCGATTAGAAAACGCAAGGCACCTAATTGCCAGACATTTTGCACGAATGTCGTTAGGAAAAAGACAACCATCGAAAATACCAATCCGAATTTCAAGATTTGATGCGAACCAATCTTATCGCCCAAACGACCAAAGAACGGTGCGACCGATATCATCGCCACCCCGTTGATGGCTTGGATAATTCCCGCGGTCAACGCAATATTAGTCGATGTTGGATCTAATTGTTTAACGTACAAACTCAAGATTGGTGAGATTGAGTTATTAGTTGCTTGAATAAATAAGGTGGTTAAAAACATTCCAAATAAGATTTGCTTAGTTGGAATTCCAGATAAGAAATGGGGTTGTTTTTCCCCTTTTTCATGTGGCACTGGCTTGAAGTTTTCATGAACGAAAAAGATACTTAGGATGAATGCTACCATCATTGCTAATCCAGTAATTAAGAATGTATAACGGTAGCCAAATGTATCGGCGATTAATCCACCAATCATTGGTCCGATTAATGTTCCTGATACGTTTCCTGTCGCTAGTTTTCCTGAAGCATGACCTACATGACTCTTTGGCGTTTCAGCAGCCACCAAGGCGTTGGCGTTACTGATAAATCCAGAAAAGACTCCTTGTAAAAGACGGAGGACAATTAATTGCCATGCACTAGTTACCAGACTCATTGCACCAATTACGACGGCCATCCCCAAGGATGCTCTAAGTAACATTGGCTTTCGACCGTACTTATCGGCCAAGATACCCCACAATGGCGATACAATCATCTTCACTAGAAATGGCGCTGCAAATGCCATCCCACTGTAAATTGATGTTTGCGTGGCGTTATAATCGCCCAGTTGACCTATAAATAATGCAATGAATGGACTGATACTGCTAAATCCGATTCCAGCTACGAATGTCCCAAACCATAAGACGTTTAGGTTTTGTTTCCAGTTTATCGCTCGATCACCCAAGGGTGAACTCATCTCCTTATTTTTTTGAATTCTTTGACACATAATTAAGCATTATAACACTTAAGGAAAGTTTCTGTAATTATTAAGTAATCTTTAAGTTTTTAGGGATATATTCTAGCCTGATATCAATTGTGATAATATAATTTAGACAAATATTTCAATAAGGGGTGAAAACCATGCAACAAACACAAAGTTTCTTTATGCTTTTCGCATACGGTGTCTTTTTATTCGGTGCCATCTGTATGGGTATCGGCTGGTTCTTCTTCAAGCTTCGTGCGATGTCTAATCAACCTGCTTGGGACGGAATCGGTGGTAAATTAATTAAATTTGGTTTATTCATTGTTGTAATCGGGGTAATCCTAGTTGGATTAGCTGTATATTTATTAGGAAGTAGATAGGTGAAATAATATGAAAAAAACAATTAAAATGATTGCCGCTGCTGCTTTAATCGGTTCTGTGATTGCTTCTTCAGCACCAGCTGTGACTACTCATGCAAGTTCCACTAAAAAGGAATCTTCATTAATTAAAAAATTTAAACAACAAACTACTGATGATGCTATTATCGCAACTACCAAATCAATCAGTAAATTAACTACCGCTGACTTAAATAACTTTATTCCTACTCAAGCGATGAAGGTTAGCGGTAACCAAGTTACCGATCCTGGTTCTGACGCTAATTTCGTAACTAAAATTAACTACAAAGCTAAGAAGAACCCTAAAAACGTAATTAAGTTACCTAAAGGATACACTAACGCAGCTTTGAAAAAAGCAGCTAGTGAAAAATCAATCGGTAACTACAAGGTTCAAGTAGCAATGGGTAAGATTGGTCTAAAGGGTCTAGCAATGAACTCCTTTACACCAAGCAAGAAAGATCTAAGCCGAAACGTTAACCTAAACAAGATGACTTACAGTCAAAGAAAAGAACTTACTAAATTTGCCCTAAGCATCTTAAACCCAGCCATCAAACAAGCTAAGGGAATCCAATACAAGTCTTCTAAGAACACCATTGCTGTTGCTCAAACATTTGCCAATGTTTACAGCAAAGATAACTGGAACAATACCGGTAAAAAGACTGGTCATGACTTAAGAACTAAGGCAGTCGCTTCTAAGAAATACAAAATTTCAGACGTTGCTGAAGAAAACTACAGTGATAACCCATCATTTGCTTTAACTAGCACAAAAATCAAGAAACGTGTCGTTTCAATGGCCGCATTAAAGCATGCAGTATACAACTCAATTGCTCTTCAACTATTTGAAGACGGCCCATCTTATTGGGGTCACGCTACTGCACTAATGAATTTAGATATTCATAAGAAGTACCAACCAAACTACTTCGCAGTTTCTTTTGATAAATTCGGTGGTATTCACTTCGTAATGGTTCCCCACAACAAATTAGTTAATAAGAAATATGTTCCCGGAGCACTTGTATAGTGTAAAATGGAGATAAACAAAAGCTCACAATGATTTGTGAGCTTTTTTATCCTAACAGATTAAGGATGATATATATGTACTTTATACCTTTAACATTAATAATTTGTATTGGCCTTTTATGTTGGTCTTTTCATAAAAATAAGGCATCATTTTGGAACGGATTTCTATTCTTACTATCTGTTTTTGCATTGACAGGAAACGTGATGTTCTTCTCACTAATCAGTAGTATCAGTATTTTACACGTCGTTTTCTTAGTCCTTGCATTGGCAATCATGATTATCCTAACTTTAATTTACGCCTTACACGCAGTTTTATTAATTTGGAATGGAATTATTGTGTGGAGACGAGAAAGTCATTCATTAGCTAACTTATTAACACTGATTATCGGTGTTTTCTTGTTAATTTATCCGCTTTTAAGTTTCCTATTCTTGCGTAAATTGATTCCAAAGCCATACAACCTAATGATTGAACATTTCACCGAAATGAGTTCATTCTACATGATCAGTATCTTCTTGATTTTCTCCCTTTCAGTCTGGATTTGTAACTTCTATCGTCCCAAACCAGATAAGGACTTCATCATTGTATTAGGGGCCGGTTTGCTAAACGGAAATGAGGTCTCACCACTTCTTGCATCTCGAATTGACCGCGCCATTGATTTCTATCAAAGCCAAATCAGTGTTTATGACAAGCATCCCCTAATCATCTGTTCTGGTGGTCAAGGTGGCGACGAAAAGATTCCAGAAGGTGTTGCCATGAGAGACTACGTGATACAAAGGGGAATAAATCCAGATGATGTCGTCGCAGAAGATAAGTCGGTCAACACAATCCAAAACTTCGCTTTTTCCAAGAAGATTGTCGATAGATACAAACTGGATCCAAATAACGGTATCTTTGTTTCAAACAACTATCACATCTACCGTGCCACAGCTTACGCTAAGAATGCCGGTATGAAAATCAGTGGTATTGGTTCCAAGACCAGTGGATTCTTCCTACCAAACGCGATTATCCGAGAATTTATCGCTATTTTAATGAAACACAAAATGGCTAACCTATTAATCATTTTATTGTTTATTGTAATTTCGGTAGTCGAAAAACTACAATAAAAAGCATCGGTTTTTCCGATGCTTTTTTATTTAGGCCACGTAAGCCACGATACAGACGAGCAGGACGATTCCCACGACGACCATTGCGGCTACCAATAGTTTATCTTGTTTCATATTTCTACCTCTTTTTGTAACCTTAGTTTAACATTTATTCGTTATTATTACTGCTATACTAATATCAACAAAGAAGGTGTAACAATGAAAAAATTCTTAATGTTATTAACCATTTTCTCTACCCTGGCAATATCGACAAATGGTTATGAAGCTTTCGCTAAGGCTAAAAATACCAAGCCATATATCTACAGTGTGTCCGACGAGAATAATCATGGTGTCGGTGTCATCAATTCAAAGCACTATGAATATTTATACACTGATTTAACGTTTACTAAGCATGCAAAACGATTATACAAACTACAAGATCAGCCAGTGACCGTTGGTACCAGTTACCACGTGCAAAAATACAAACACGGCAAGAAATTCCAAGCAATCTACCAAGCCCTATACCAAAATCACCAACTAATTGGCTATGCTTGGCATGGTGCCATTCAATTGAATAAGACAGCATCATTTAACCATCAAATGGCGGTTAACACAATTGGGGTCATTAATACCGCTAGAAGCTACAATGGTCTAGCCCCACTTCAACTAGACTATGATCTGGAAAAAGATGCCAATAACAAGATTACCTCAATTGAAACTAGTCCGGTTCCCGCTAACTCCGATAGTGTTTCATACTGGCAATTCAGTGATGAGAATAACTACCGCGGAACTTCATTAAGTTGGATTTTGTACTCCAACATCTCAAATAGTTCTGATGCAAACTACACCAAGTTATTAACCGATGGTAATATCACAAAGATTGGGGTTGCTGCCAAGAATACCAGCATCTTAAACGGTCAAACCAACCAATCAAATAACTACTATGTCGTTATCGAGACAAAATAAAAACGTTGCTATTCAGCAACGTTTTTTATTTTTGAATGTCTTCTAGATAGCTATTGGTTAACTTCTTCATCGTATCTTCCCAATTGTAGTTGGTACTATTACAAATAGCGTTGATAAAGTTCAACTGTTCAGCTTCAATTTGTTCGATTAATTTTCGTCCATCATCTGTTAAATACACGACTTTTTTTCTCTTATCAGATTTAGCTGGACCGGTATAAACGAGGTTACGTTCTCGCAAATCGCGGCACGCCACGTTTAACGCCTGTTTTGAAATATCTAAAATTTGTAATAATTGTTTGATGGTAATCTCATCAATTGTATCGATTGAGAATAACATTTTTTGTTGATTTAAAGTTAGGTTATACTTTGATAAATCGACGATTCGATTGATTTCTTGGTACGCAAAGTAAAAGACCATTAATTTCTTTTTATCGATCATTTTATTCTCCTTTAGGTCAATTAAGTTGACCTTATATAGAATAGTGCTATTATTATAGAAAGGTCAATTAGATTGACCTATAATACTATTTACTATTCTAGAGTATCAGAATTCATTCAATCTGTCAGAATTATTTATCATATTTGAGGTGATATTATGGATAAACCCGCTACCGGATCAAAAGCTTTGATTCAAAGCATGATCAACCAAAACATTAAATACGTCTTCGGGATTCCCGGAGCCAAAGTCGATCAACTATTCGAAGACCTACAAGATTTCGATGATGAAAGAACACCTAAACTAATCGTTACCAGACATGAACAAAATGCCGCATTCATCGCTGCTGCGATCGGTCGTTTAACCGGTGAACCCGGCGTCGTTGCCGTTACTTCTGGACCAGGAGTTTCCAACCTAACAACCGGATTAATCACCGCTACCTCTGAAGGTGACCCGATTATTGCCATTGGTGGCCAAGTAAAACGAGATGATTTATTGCGTCTTACCCACCAAAGCATTAACTCTGCTGACTTACTAAAGAGTGCTTCCAAGTCTAGCGTAGAAGTCCAAGATGCCAATAACATCTCAGAAACCTTCTCAAATGCATACATCACCGCTCAATCACCTAAGAAAGGTGCTGCATTCATCTCAGTTCCTCAAGATGTCTTAGGCGACGAAGTATCCCGTCCAGTAATCGACAAACTACCTAAGATTACCAACGGTAGCGTTGATAAAACTCGCATGAAAGAAATCGCTCACTTAATCGAAAACTCCAAACAACCTGTTATCCTAGCAGGTATGCGTGCGTCAACTCCTGAAGTCAGTGCAGCTCTCCACAAATTGCTACATAAGTTCTCCATTCCAGTCGTTGAAACCTACCAAGGTGCTGGTGTGATTTCAAAAGAACTTGTTGATAATTACTACGGTCGTGTCAGTTTGTTTGATAACCAAATCGGTGATACCATCTTGAAAAATAGTGACTTGGTGATTGCCGTTGGTTACGATCCAGTCGAATATGAAGCTAGAAACTGGAACCAATCTCACACTCAAGTAATTAACATCGATACAGTTTCACCTGAAATCACTGCTGAATACCAACCAAGTATCATCGTTAATGCCGACATTGCCGAAAGTATTGATGCATTAACCGAATACATCGATGATTCAATGGAACTTTCCAAAGAAGTTACCGATCATCTTCACAAATTACGTGATCACTTCACCGAAACAATCGAAGAAGTGCACGAAACCACCGAAAATGGTTTGCACCCTATCTCGGTGATTCAATCTCTTCAAAAATTCGTCAGTGAAGATACCATTGTAACTGTCGATATTGGAAGCCACTACATCTGGATGGGCCGTTACTTCAAGACTTATAAGCCACGTCATTTACTATTCAGTAACGGTATGCAAACCCTTGGGGTATCACTTCCATGGGCCATCGGTGCTGCCTTAACTCATCCCAACGAACCGGTCATCTCAATTTCAGGAGATGGTGGATTCCTATTCTCAGGACAAGAATTAGAAACCGCCGTTCGTTTAAACCTCAACATCATTCAATTAATTTGGGTCGATGGTTACTACGACATGGTTAAGTTCCAAGAAGTCGCCAAATACGGTCATGATGCCGGAGTTAAATTCGGCTATGTTGACTACGTTAAATACGCAGAAAGTTTTGGGGCTACCGGTATTCGTGCCAACAGCGTTGACGATTTAAACAGTGCTTTAAACCGCGCTAAAGACATCCAAGGCCCCGTGATTATTGAGATTCCAGTTGATTATAAAGACAACATTGAGCTAAAGACTAAACTCATCCCAAACGAATTGAATTAAATCAAAAAAGAGCTAGAAAAATCTAGCTCTTTTTTAGTCTTCTTTGCTTGGCAGAATTGATAAAACAATATCCGATAATATCAATAAAATATCAATAACTTGTAGATACCATGGTAATTTTTTAACTGTATACACAAGTAATGACGGTATGATAAATGTAATGATAACCCAATATGGGTTTACCCCAATGTCTCTAAAACGTCTTACGTATTGTGAAATATTTGGAACAACCGTGACAATCGAAAAAATTAAATAGATTGTTAGACCAAGTCTATTATCTAATTTTTCAATTCCAGCAATAATTCCAGTGATAAGTGTTAATCCAAAAAAACTCCACCAAAATTCTGATCTAGTGCTACGGCCTTTAAAATCGAAGTATCGGCTCCAATACATTGAGAATCCTTCAATAAATCTTAGCATCTTATCACATCCAAATTTATTTCTATTTAATGTTACATTCGAAAAATATTGTACCAATAACTCTTTCATTTTTGACACAAAAAAAAACGGTTACCCGCCCTTTTTGATGTTTAATTATTTTCTATCTTTGCTTGGCATTACTAAAATAATGAAACCAATGATTGAAATAATAGTAACAAGTGCTGATAACCAGGCGTTATGCTTGTAACCATCTAATCTAGTTATAATTCCTGGTAAAACATAGGTAATTAGTAGGAACCATGGTGTTACACCAGCGTCACGGTAACGACGGAAGTATAGTGAAATGGTAGGAATGATTGATGCGATAGCGTATAGAACGCATACTGCGATACCAATTAGAGCAGCAATCCCGAATGACTTGTCAGCGTGACCAGTTGCAAATGCGGTAATAACTGCAACACCACCGAATGCTAGTGCAAAGACTGCGTAGATGATTGAGTTAATTAAGAATACCCACCAGAATTCTGATCTGGTACTTACTCCAGTAAAGTTAATGTAGTTTTTCCAAAATTGTTTGTATGCTTTAATCATAATTATATTTCCCCTTTTCATATTCTATGTACATATTAATTAATCGCTTACAAAAAATCAATTTAAGAAATTATTAAGAATGCTTTGAATTATCTAATAATGGTATAATTAAAAGTACTCAAGATATTTAGGGGGATTTTTATATGAACAATGTCGATATTTTAGAACAACAAGTTTTCGCTGCACGTAAGAAATTATCTACCCAAGAACAACTAATGGTAAATGATTACGTCGAAAATAATGCCGTTAGCCCGGTTGCCGCATGGCTACTATGGGTATTTTTAGGACAATTCGGGGCCCACCGTTTCCTATTCAAGAAGCCATATGCCGCTTTAATGCTTACCTTAGAAATTATTGGATGGGTTACAATTATTCTTATCATCGGTCTTGGCTTTCTAAGTGCCGTTTGGATTTGGTGGATTGTTGATGCTTTCTCAATCCAATCATGGTTAAAGGAAAGTCGTCTCCAAGCCGCTTACAAAGGAATCAACCAAATCACTGGTAAATCAGTTGAAGAATTAAGTGGTATTAACTACGCTTCATTCAATGGTGCCTCATTTGTAAACTACAGCAACCAACCTCAACAACCAGCTCAACCTATCAACAATCAACCATCTTCAGCAAACGTTGAACCACAACAAAGTAGTGATTCATCAAACGCTCAATCAGTAAATGATACAGATGGTGACTTTACTGATTTCAGTAAACCAAGAGAATAACATTTTGAAAGCTTCCAAAAATTTGGGAGCTTTTTTGGTTGCATTATTTTCATCCACCTGTTATCTTATATGTAACATGTTAATTACAAAGTAACAACTAGAAAGGTTGATGAAATTATGAAATACGCAATTAGCGCAGTTACCGGTAACTTCGGTAAAGAAGCAATCAAAGTTTTAATGAAAAACGTTCACAGAACAGATATCGTGGCTTTAGCAAGAAATGTTGAAAAGGCTGAAAAACAACTTCCAGCTGGATTAGACGTTCGTCCATTCGATTACGGTAACCCAGATCAAATGGCAGAATCACTTGAAGGCATCGACAAGCTATTATTTGTCTCATCACAACCAAACCCTGTCCTACCTCGTATGACTCAACACCAAAACGTAATTGATGCCGCTAAAAAAGCTGGCGTAGCATTTATCGTTTACACTAGTTTCCCACACGCTGAAACTGCCGATAACTTCTTATCACATGATCACACTCAAACAGAAGCAGCTATCAAGGAAAGTGGCATTGCTCACTCATTCGTTCGTAACAACTGGTATTTAGAAAACGAAGCCACTGTTCTAAAACCAGCCAGTGAAGGTCAACCATTTGTATACGGTGCCGGTGACGGTCACGTTGGTTGGGCTCTAGAATCAGAATACGCTGAAGGTGCAGTTCGTGTCCTATTAAGCAAGTCACCAAAAGAAATCTACGAATTTGCTGGTGAACGCCGTACCTACGCTGATTTAGCAGAATCCTTAAAGAAGGCAACAGGTAAGGACTTCCCTGTTATCTCAGCATCTGCTGAAGACTACAAGAACGGTCTAAAGGAAGCTGGATTAGACGATGCCACAGTTGGAATAGTTTCAGACATTCAAGCTTTAATTGCTGATGGTCAATTGGATGAAGAAACAAATGACTTAACTGCCGTAATTAGTCATTCACTTACTCCAATCGAAGACGCCATCAAGAAGGTTATCAAATAATGAAGTATTCACACCGTTTGAGTGATGCTGTTCATATTTTGACCTACATTGGTGCCGCCGAAATCGTCGAAGATGATCTATCGAGCCGTGCAATTGCCGGAAGTATCAATTCCAATCCCAGCCTTGTTCGTCGTCTAATGTCGTCACTCAAAAATGCTGGATTAATCACCAGTGAACCCGGCCGCGCAGCCGTGTCGTTAAGTAAACCAACTACTGAGATCACTCTTTTAGATGTCTACAAAGCAATCGAAGAACCCGATTTATTCCACGTTGATGAAGAAACCAATCAACAATGTCCAATCGGGGCCAACATTCAATCCGCTTTGCATAAGGCATACAATGAAGTGCAACAACAAGCCGAAGTCGAAATGAGCAAAATCACCCTCGCAGATATCGTCAAAGATGTCGTTGACGGCAATAAAAAAGCACTTGACCTGAACCCCTAAAATTGGAAGATGGTTATGCTATTTTCTGGGAGGAATTGATCCGGTATTCAACCGGTGACATTCCTCCCAGTTTTTGTTTTATACGATAATTGTTGTAATAAGATATATATT